>CALMXT010000036.1 GCA_937871125.1 uncultured Zoogloea sp.
ACGATCTTGTGGCCGGCCGGGGCGATGAAGGCGGCGCGGATGCGGCGGCCTTCGGGGGTGCGGATCGGGATGTTCTGCAGATTGGGCTCGGAGCTGGCGAGGCGGCCGGTGACGGCCACCGCCTGGCTGAAGCTGGTGTGTACGCGGCCGGTGCGCGGATTGACCATCTGCGGCAGCTTGTCGGTGTAGGTGTTCTTGAGCTTGGCGAGGCTGCGGTGTTCAAGCAGCAGCTTGGGCAGCGGGTAATCCTCGGCGAGCTGGGAGAGCACGTCTTCGTCCGTGGATGGCTGGCCGGTGGCGGTCTTTTTGACCACCGGCAGGCCCAGCTTGGTGAACAGGATTTCGCCGAGTTGCTTGGGCGAGCCGAGATTGAACGGCTGGCCGGCGAGGACGTGGGCCTGCTGCTCCAGCTCGTGGAGGCGGCGGCCGAGTTCTTCGGAATGCTGGGCGAGCAGGAAATCGTCGATCAGCACGCCGTTGCGCTCCATCTCGAACAGCACCCGGGCGGTGGGCAGTTCGATGTCGCGATACAGCGCCGCGAGGGCCGGCTCGGCGGCCAGTTGGGCGGACAGCGCGTGGTGCAGGCGCAGGGTGATGTCGGCGTCTTCGGCGGCGTATTCGGTGGCGCGGGCCAGCTCGACCTCGCCGAAACCGATCTGCTTGGCGCCCTTGCCGCAGACTTCGGCGTAGGTGAGCGTCTTGAGGCCCAGGTGACGGCTGGCGAGGGAATCCATGTCGTGGGACTTGTCGCTTTCCAGCACGTAGGATTCGAGCAGGGTGTCCTCGGCAATGCCGGCAAGGGCGATGCCATGGTTGGCGAGGATGTGGGCGTCGTACTTGAGGTTCTGGCCGAGCTTGCGGTGGCCTTCCGACTCCAGCCAGGGCTTGAGCTTGGCCAGCACTTCGGAGAGCGGCAGTTGGGCCGGTGCGTCGGCGTAACGGTGCGAGAGCGGCAGGTAGGCGGCTTCGCCCTCCACGGTGGCGAAGGACATGCCGACCAGGGTGGCGACCATCGGGTCGAGGCCGGTGGTTTCGGTGTCGAAGGCGGTGAGTTCGGCGGCGGTTATCTTCGCCAGCCAGGCGTCGAAGGCTGGCCAGTCGAGCAGGGTTTCATAGCCGGTGCGATGGGCGCCGGGTTCGCCCTGGGCTTCCGCGCCGGCGCTGTCAGCCTCGGCCTGCGCGGCGGCACTCCGGACGCCGTCCTCCAGCTCCTTCAGCCAACCCTTGAATTCCAGGCGCCGATAGATCGCGGCGAGGGCTTCCTTGTCGTCCTCGCGGGCCGGCAGATCGGCGGGTTTGACCGGCAGCGGCAGGTCGGTGACGACGGTGACCAGCTTGCGGCCCAGAGGCAGAAAATCCAGGTGTTTGCGCAGGTTTTCGCCGACCTTGCCGCCCACCTTGTCGGCGTTCGCGACAAGATTGTCCAGATTGCCGTATTCGGTGAGCCACTTGACGGCGGTCTTGGGGCCGCACTTTTCGACGCCGGGCACGTTGTCGACGGTGTCGCCGATCAGGGTCAGGTAATCGACGATCAGATTGGGCGGCACGCCGAACTTGGCGGTCACGCCGGCCTCGTCGAGAACTTCCTCGCTCATGGTGTTCACCCAGCGCACGCCGGGTTGGACGAGCTGGGTGAGATCCTTGTCGCCGGTGGAAATCACCACTTCCCAGCCGGCCTCGACGGCCTGGCGGGTGAGCGTGCCGATCACGTCGTCGGCCTCGACGCCGTCTTCAACCAGCAAGGGCCATCCTTCGGCGCGCACCGCTTCGTGCAGCGGCTCGATCTGGGCACGCAGATCGTCGGGCATGGACGGGCGCTGGGCTTTGTAGTCGGGGAACCAGTCGTCGCGAAAGGTCTTGCCCTTGGCATCGAATACGCAGGCGCGGTATTCCGCCTTGTAGTCGGATTCGAGCCGACGTAGCATGGACAGCACACCGCGCACGGCGCCAGTGGGCTCGCCCGCCGAATTGCGCAGATCGGGCAGGGCATGGAAGGCGCGGTACAGATAGCTGGAACCGTCTACGAGCAACAGGGTGGGCATGGGTTCGCGAGGCCGAGAAGGCGAAACCCCACCCCTCACCCCTCACTCCTTACAAGAAAAATGACTGCAAAAGACAAACTCCCCCGGATGATGCCGAGCACTTCGGCCCAGAGCTTCACCGCGCGGGAGTCGTGGCGGATTTTTGGAATTATGGCAGAGTTCGTTGAAGCCACTGAGCGCCTGAAGCCGATCCGCCCGGCCGTCTCGATCTTCGGCAGCGCCCGCACCAAACCCGACCACCCCTACTACGCCAAGACCGAGCGCATCGCCCGGCTGTTGTCGGACGCCGGCTTCGCGGTGATTTCCGGCGGCGGCCCCGGCATCATGGAAGCCGCCAACAAGGGCGCGTATTTCGGCAAGTCGCCCAGCGTGGGGCTGAACATCCAGTTGCCGATGGAGCAACAGGCCAACCCCTATCAGGACATCTCCCAGACCTTCCAGCACTTCTTCGCGCGCAAATTCATGTTCGTGAAGTTTGCCGCCGCTTATGTGGTGATGCCCGGCGGCTTCGGCACCCTCGACGAGCTGCTCGAAGCGATGACCCTGATCCAGACCGGCAAGAGCCGCAAGATCCCGGTGATTCTGGTCCATGAGCCGTTCTGGCGCGGCCTGATCGACTGGTTCAAGGACCGGCTGGTGGACGAGAAGATGATCAACCCCGAAGACCTGGAACTGGTGCAGGTGATCGACGAACCGGAGAAGGTCGTCGATGCGATCTTCAACCACTACCAGACCCGCGGCTTCCTGCCGCTGCCCGAAGAACACGAACTGATGCTCAACCTCTGACCGGCGAATCGCGCAGGTTACAATTGCGGCCCCGCCAGGAGACATCCATGCCCCGCGTAAAAGATATTGCCGCCCTGCTTCTCGTCGTCACCGCCTCGGCCTGGGCCCAGCAGCCGCCCCCGAAACTCGAGCCCCTGCCCGAACCGCCCCCGCCGCCGCCCGGCATGGAGCTCGACTCGGAGATCGAGCCTCAGGTCACCATCGTCCGGAAAGGCGAGGACACCGTCGAGGAATACCGCGCCAACGGCCAGCTCTACATGATCAAGGTCACCCCGCCCCACGGCGTGCCCTACTATCTTTACGACGACGTGGGCAACGGCGACTTCACCCGCCGCGACGCCCAGGACGCGGGCATCCGCGTGCCGAAGTGGGTGATCAAGCGCTGGTAGGCGCCGCACCGCCAGCGAGCGCATAGCCCGGCGGGGCGCCCGCCGGGACGAGAAAATCCCGCAAACATCCATTTTCGACCGTCGGAAGGATTCCGACGGTCTCGTCGCGGCCGTCGAAACCCGGCCACCGCGACGGCAAGAATCGCCCTGGTTCTAATCCGCCGGAAGCACGCTCAGGGCGCTTCGCACAGACAATGCACATACACGTGGCCCGGGTCGTTCCACAGGGCCAGCGCTTCCAGTTCGCTGCGCAGTTTGGCCAGCGTGGTTTCCACCAGAGACGGGCGGACGCGGGCGCCGTCGGCTTCTTCGCCGTTGTCGAGAAGCCGGGTGAGGAGCTGGTCGCGGGGCGACAGGGGCTTTTCGACATAGCTCACGTCGTAGTCGGTAAGCCCGGCGCGGGCTGCGGCGGCCTTGAGGGCGGCGTCCAGCCCGCCGAGCTTGTCCACCAAGCCTTTGTCCTTTGCCTGACTGCCGAGCCACACCCGACCTTGGGCGACCTGATCCACGGCCTCCGGGCTCATCTTGCGGGCCGTTCCAACCACGCTCAGAAAACGCCGGTAGCCATGTTCGATGGTTTGCTGGAGCACATTCGCCACCTGCGGATCGAGCGGCCGGCGCGGGTCCAGCCCACCCGCCAGCGGCGTGGTGCCGACGCCATCGACCGCCAGGCCGAGCTTGCTCATGGGACCGGAGAGATCGGGCATCATCGCAAAGATGCCGATCGAGCCGGTGATGGTGGTCGGGCTGGCCCACACTTCGTCGGCGGCCATGCTGATCCAGTAACCGCCGGAGGCCGCCACCGAGCCCATCGAAACCACCACCGGCTTGCCCGCCTGACGCGTCAGTTCGAGTTCGCGGCGAATCACTTCCGACGCGGTTGCGCTGCCGCCGGGGCTGTCGACCCGCAGTACGACGGCCTTGATCGCGTCATCCTCGCGGGCCTGACGGATCAGGCCGGCCACGGTATCGCCGCCAATCACGCCAGACGGCTGCTCGCCGTCGACGATGCTGCCCTGGGCGACGACCACACCGACCTTCGCGGCCGGATGGGGCGCCTCCTCGCGCAGCCGCGCCACGTAGGCGGCGAGATCCACATGTTTGTAGCCTTTGCCATCGGCGCCCGCACCGATCTTCTGCTTGAGGTATTCGCGCCATTCGTCGGCGGTCTTGAGGCCATCGACAAAGCCGGCCGTCAGCGCCATCCTGGCCGCATCGCCACCGGCCGCGGCGAGCTTTTCGGGCGCGTCGCTCACGTAGGCGGCAAGCTGCTGGCCCGCCTTGGGACGGGCGGCGGCGATGTCGGCCTGCCAGGCCTGCCAGGCGGCATCGAGATAAACCCTGGTCGCTTCCCGATCCTCGGGCGACATGTCGCTACGGGTGTAGGGCTCGACGAAGGATTTATAGGTGCCGACGCGAAATACCTGCATTTTTACGCCGACCTGATCGAACAGCCCTTTGAAGTAGGTCGGAAAACGTCCGAAACCGTTGAGCAGCACGTAGCCGTCGGGATTCAAGAACACCTCGTCGGCGTGGGCGGCAAGGTAGTACTGAGCCTGATTGTATTGCTTGCCCCAGGCATAAACCCTTTTGCCGGCCTTGCGGAACTCGCCGATGGCCGCAGCGATTTCCTGCAGTTTGGAAAGACCGGCACCCGACAGGCCGTCGGTTTCGACGACCAGCACCTTGATGCGCGAATCGGTGGCTGCAGCGTGGATCGCGTCCACCACATCGCGCAGCAGCACCTGATGAATGCCGTCGCCGCCCTGCAGCAGGCTGATCGGGCTCTTGGCGCTGCGCTGTTCGACGAGCGTCCCGTTCGGCGCGACGAGCAGCGCAGCGTCGGCCGGCAGGGGCGCCGGCCGGCTGGCCCACCAGCCCGCAACGAAAAAGACCGCCACGGCGATGAACAACAGGTTCAAACTCGCCTGTCGCAGCCGGTCCACGGTGCCCCACACGCCCGACACCACTCTTCTCACGACACCCGGCCGTGCATTGCGCTCCATCCTGCTCTCCATCGTTTGCCTGTCAGGCAGCCCGCGGTCGCCCGCGAGGTTTCGGCGATCCGCCAATCCGGTAGAATCCGGCCATGTTTACCAATCCCGCCCCCGACCAGATCCGCAGCCTGCTGCAGGAGGTCAAGACCATCGCCGTCGTCGGCCTTTCGCCGCGTCCGGAACGCCCGAGCTATCGGGTTTCACGCTCGATGCAGAGCTTTGGCTACCGCATCGTACCGGTTCGCCCGGCGGTTTCCGAAGTCCTCGGCGAAAAAGCCTACCCGCGGCTCTCCGACATGCCCTTCGTGCCCGACCTGGTGGATGTCTTTCGCGCCTCCCATGAAGTCGCGCCGATCGTGGACGAATGCATCGCGCTCGGCGTGAAGCGCATCTGGCTGCAGGACGGGGTCATCGACGAGGACGCCGCCGCACGTGCGCAGGCGGCCGGCATCACCGTGGTGATGGACCGCTGCGTGTGGCGGGATTACATGGATTTTATCGCATGACCACCAAGCTCGCCTTTACCAAAATGCACGGCCTCGGCAACGACTTCGTGGTGATCGACGCCGTGCGCCAGCCGATCCGGCTCACCGAAGCCCAGGTTCGCTATCTGGCCGATCGCCACTTCGGCATCGGCTGCGACCAATTGCTGATCGTCGAGCCGGCGCAGACACCCGACGTCGACTTCCGCTACCGCATCTTCAACGCCGACGGCGGCGAAGTCGAACAGTGCGGCAACGGCGCCCGCTGCTTCGCCCGCTTCGTGTTCGACCAGGGCCTCACCGACAAGCGCGAGATCCGCGTCGAGACCAAAAAAGGCATCATCGCCCCCCGCCTCGAAGCGGACGGCAACGTGACCGTCGACATGGGCGTGCCGGTGCTCAATCCCGCCGACGTGCCCTTCGTGAGCGACTCCGACGCCTTCGTGCAGCCCCTCGATGTGGCAGGACGCACTGTCGCGATCACCGCCGTCAGCATGGGCAACCCCCATGCCGTGCAGGTGGTGGCCGACGTCGACACGGCGCCGGTGGCCGAGCAGGGTCCGCTGATCGAACGCCATCCGCGCTTTCCGGCGCGGGTCAATGCCGGCTTTCTGCAGATCGTCGACGAACATAACGCGCGCCTGCGCGTTTTCGAGCGCGGCGCCGGCGAAACCCTCGCGTGCGGCACCGGCGCTTGCGCGGCGGTGGTGGCGGGCATCCTGCGCGAGCTGCTCGTCTCGCCGGTTTCCGTCGAAACCCGCGGCGGTCGGCTCAGCATCGCCTGGAACGGCGTCGGCACCCCGGTGCTGATGACCGGCCCGGCCGTCGCCGTGTTTACCGGCGAAGCCACCCTTCCCTAAGGCCTCCGCCCGTAACCCGACCTCACACGATCCAACACGGCCCCGCCATGAATGCTACCGACGTCATCCAGTTCCTGCAGGCCAACCCCGCGTTCTTCGACGACAACTCGACCCTGCTGACCGACCTGACGGTGACCCACCCGCACAACGGCCAAGCCATCTCCCTCACCGAACGCCAGCTGATCGCCCTACGCGAGCGCATCGCCCAGCTCGAGAACAAATTCGCCGAACTCCTGCAGTTCGGCGAAGAAAACGACGCCATCGGCGACAAGGTGCATCGTTTTGCGCTGTCGCTGCTGGAAGCCGAAGATTTCGAATCCATTCGCCGCGCCATCTACACCCACCTGCAGGAAGACTTCGCCGTCCCCCACGTGGCTTTCCGCGTCTGGAACAGCGTCCTGTCGCGCAACGGGCCCGAATTCACGACGGTCGGCGAGGACGTCCGCTTCTTTACCGGCGACCTGATCGACCCATACTGCGGCCCGCTCGACCTGCGCGAAATCGGCAACTGGTTCGGTCCGGCCGGCCGGCAGATCCGTTCGGTGTCGCTGGTGCCGCTGCGCCACGACGAAAAAACCTTCGGCCTCCTGGCCATGGGCAGCGAAGACCCGGAACGTTTCTATCCGGCGATGGGCACGCTGTACGTCACCCGCATCGGTGAAATGGTCTCCTGCGCCCTCCGCCGCCAATTGGGGTGAAGGGCGAACGACGCCGATCCCCGCTGGCGGTCTATCCCGACGGCGTGCCTGCCGCGCGTCGCGGCCCCGGCCGAGTCCGTTCGCTACGCCTTTTCCACTCGTCCCGGCGATTGCGACTTTCGCCCTCGTCCCACTTCCCACTTTCCCCTCTCCGCTCCCGCCATGGCAGATCTGATTCTCAAGTCCGGCAATGACCGTTCCGTGCTCCGTCGTCACCCCTGGATCTTCGCCGGCTCGGTCGAGCGGCTGGAAGGTCGGGCGCGACCGGGCGACACCGTGCTGGTGATGGATTCCCGCGGCAAACCGCTGGCGCGGGCCGCGTGGTCGCCCGAATCGCAGATTCGTGCGCGGGTGTGGAGCTTCGATCCCGAACAATCCATCGACCACGCCTTCATCAAGCGCACGGTGGCCGCATCGGTGGCGCGGCGCGCGGTGCATCCGTGGCTCGCCGGGCAGGACGGCGTGCGCCTCATCCACGGCGAATCCGACGGCCTACCGGGGGTCATCGCCGACCGCTACGGCGCAGTGGTCGTCGTCCAGCTGACCAGCGCGGGCGCCGACAAATGGCGCGACGCCATCGTCGCCGGGCTGGTCCAGGCCACCGGCTGCAGCGCCGTTTACGAACGCTCGGATTCCGACGTGCGCAAGCTCGAAGGCCTCGGCCCGGTCACCGGCCTGGTTTACGGCGCAATGCCGGAAGGCGCGCTGACCATCGTCGAAAACGGCGTGCGCATGGAAGTGGACGTGGCCGGCGGTCACAAGACCGGCTTCTACCTCGATCAACGCGAGAACCGCCTGCTCACCGGCCGGCTTGCCGCCGGACGCGACGTGCTCAACTGCTTCTGCTACACCGGCGGCTTCTCGCTGCAGGCCTTGGCCGGCGGCGCCAAAAGCGTCGTCTCGATCGACTCCTCCGGCCCCGCACTGGCCACCGCGGCCCGCAACCTGGCGCTCAATCCCCAACTCGACGCCAGCCGCGCCGAATGGCGGGAGGACGACGTCTTCCAGGCCCTGCGAACGCTCAAGACCGAAGGCCGCAAGTTCGACCTGATCGTCCTCGACCCGCCCAAGTTCGCGCCCTCCGCCGCCCACGCCGAAAGGGCCGCCCGCGCCTACAAGGACATCAACCTGCTGGGCTTCCGTCTGCTCAACCCCGGCGGCATTCTCATGACCTATTCATGCTCGGGCGGCATCGGACTCGAGCTGTTCCAGAAGATCGTCGCCAGCGCCGCCGCCGACGTGGGCATCGAGGCACGCATCCTGCATCGCCTGTCGGCCGCCCCCGATCATCCGGTCGGATTGGCCGTTCCGGAGGGCGAATACCTCAAAGGTCTGGCCTGCCAAGTGTGACAAAATCCCTCAAATAGAAGGTTTTCCCGGTCGGAGGGCACGCAAGACGTATATCCCTTGGTCATTGAATGGTTAAATAGTGTTTCGAATTGACCGTTCAAGTTATTCCATGGAGATGCCCATGCGCACCCTTCCGCACTCTGATTCGCCCGGCTCGATCTCGCCAGGCGAGGGCTACGGCGTAAATGGGGCCGAGATGCCACGGGAGCAACGCGTGGCCGCGCTGCTGCTGTCCCGCTACAACCTCCGCCTCCTGATCCGGCTCTACGCCACTTTCGACGGCGACCTGCTGTTGCCCATCGTGCTGGGCGAGATCGCGATGTACAACATCGGCGGCATTGCGGCGGACGATACCGCCAGCCTCGCTGCCCGTTGCGACAGCAATTTCAAGCACCCGCCGCTACGCCCCTGCAACGCCTTCTCGATCAGCTCCTCCACCGGCATCCCGCGGGAAACCGTCCGCCGCAAGGTCAGTCACCTCATCCTGCACAACTGGATCGACCGCGACCCGAAAGGCGGCCTGACCATCACCGACCGGGCCATGGCCTTGTGCGTCAAACCCGTCGACGACGAAAACCAGTCCGATTTCCTCGCCACCGCCGACCGCATCCGGGCGCTGCTCGACGAACGGCAACCGGCCTGAGCCCGTCGCCGCGCCGGCTGGCGGGCGCGCCCTCAGTCTTCCTTCCACAAGGCACCGCTCGCCCCGCCCGGCGGCTGCAGCCCGAAGTGTTGCCAGATCGAGGCCGTTGCCATCCGGCCGCGCGGCGTGCGCTGAAGATAGCCCTGCTGGATGAGATAGGGTTCTAGCACGTCCTCGATGGTGTCGGACGATTCGCCGATTGCGGCGGCGAGGTTGTCGAGGCCCACCGGACCGCCGCCGAATTTTTCCAGCATTGCGCCAAGCAGTTTGCGGTCCATCAGGTCGAGGCCCAGGTGGTCCACATCCAGCATCGTCAGCGCGGCGTCCGCCACGGCCGCGGTGATGCGGCCGTCGGCGCGCACTTCGGCGTAGTCGCGCACGCGACGCAGCAGGCGATTGGCGATGCGCGGCGTGCCGCGGGCGCGACGGGCGATTTCGAAGGCGCCGGTATCCTCGATCTCCACACCCAGCAAACTGGCCGAACGCGTGACGATGAAGGCCAGCTCCTGGGACGTGTAGAACTCCAGCCGCGACACGATGCCGAAGCGGTCGCGCAGCGGGTTGGTGAGCATGCCCGCGCGGGTCGTCGCGCCGACCAGCGTGAAGGGCGGCAGGTCGAGCTTCACCGACCGGGCCGCCGGCCCTTCGCCGATCATGATGTCGATCTGGAAATCCTCCAGCGCGGGGTAGAGGATTTCCTCCACCACCGGGCTCAGGCGGTGGATTTCGTCGATGAAGAGCACATCGTGGGGCTCGAGGTTGGTGAGCAGCGCCGCCAGATCGCCGGCCCGCTCCAGCACCGGGCCGGAAGTCTGACGCAGGTTCACGCCCATCTCGGCGGCGACGATGTGGGCCAGCGTGGTTTTGCCCAGCCCCGGTGGCCCGAACAGCAGCACGTGGTCGAGAGCTTCGCCGCGCTTCCTGGCCGCCTGGATGAAGATCTCCAGTTGCTCGCGGATTTTCTGCTGGCCGACATAATCGGCAAGGCGCTTGGGGCGCAGCGCCCGCTCCAGCGCCTCTTCCTGGTTGCTGGCGCGCTGAGCGGCGATCAGGCGTGCGGAAGGGTCGGGCTGGCCGCCCTTGATGGCATCGGTTTCGATCATTGGTCTATTTCCACGACCTCGTTGTGCGCAACTTCGCCCTGACTGGCGGTCCATTCCCTGAACAATGCATGCCCGAGGGCCAGGAAGGTGGGGCCGAGGAACAGGCCGATGAAGCCGAAAGCCAGCACGCCGCCGAAGGCCCCGAGGGCAATCAGCAAAATCGGCAAGCTGGCGGTGCGACTGATGAGGATGGGCTTGAGGAAGTTATCCACCGAACTGACCGCCAGCGCGCCCCACAGCACCAGGAAAATCGCCCAGCCGCTTTCGCCCTGCTGGTAGAGCCAGAATGCCGCCCCGCCCCACAGCAGCGGCGGGCCGACCGGCACCAGCGACAGAAAGAAAGTGCCCGCCGCCAGCAACAGCGCGCCGGGCACACCGGCGATCAGGAAGCCGACCAGCGCCACCAGCGCCTGCGCCGCCGCCGTGCCGACGATCCCGATCATCACCGCCTTGACCGTGTTGGCGGCCAGTTCCAGCAGCCGGTGGCCCAACTCGCCGCTCAGGCGCGCAGCGGCGACTTCGAGCTGCGAATAGATGCGCGCGCCGTCCCGATAGAAAAAGAAACCGATGAACAGCACCAGCGTGATCTGCAGCATCCCCTGACCGAGCATCTGCCCCAGCCCGAGGGCCAGCTTGCGCGCCGGATCGATGCCCTGGGCAACCAGCTTGCGCACTTCCACCTGACTGTGGGTGAGCTTGCGCACATAGGCATCGATGTCGGCGCCGAACAGCGGAATCTCCTTCAGCCATGCCGGCGGGCGGCCGTCGGACTGCTCGATGAGCACCCCGACATAATCGACGAGGTTCATCACCGCATCGGTCAGCGAAGTCGCCAATCCGATCATCGGCACCAGCAAAACGGCCGTCAGCAACAAGGTCATCGTCGCCGCCGCCAGACTGTCGCGGCTGCGCAGCCGGCGCCGCAGCGCCCGATACACCGGCCACGTGGTGATGCACACCGTCCCGGCAAACAGGATCGCGGCAAAAAAGGGACTGAGCACAAAGGCGCAGCCAAGAATCAACAGGGCCGTGATGGCCACCTGGGCGGTACGTCGCGGAGCCATGGGAAGGGTGCCTTGAATGGGGTGGCTGATTATCGCCGAATCGG
>CALMXT010000037.1 GCA_937871125.1 uncultured Zoogloea sp.
GGCGGGATGTTGGCGCCGACGCCCCGCGGGCAGAAGCCGGTGGTGGCGCAGGTGCAATTGACGCAGGGTTTCAGGCTGGAACGGGCAGGACGGGATGTCATGGGAAATGGGAATCCGGAAAATAACTCAGCCAAACAGCACGAGCGCCCAGACTACCACCACGTTCACCAGCGCGACGAAAACCGCCGCACTGCCGATATCCTTGGCGCGCTTGGCGAGATGGTGGCGTTCGAGGGATACGCGGTCGACGGCGGCCTCGACGGCGGAGTTGATCAGTTCGACGACGATCACCAGCAGCACGCTGGCGATCATCAGCGCCTTGCCGATGCCGCTCGCCGGCAGCCACAGGGCCAGCGGAATCATCAGCAGGGCGAGCCGCACTTCCTGACGGAAGGCGTCCTCGTTGCGGTAGGCGGCGGCAAGGCCGGCCATGGAGTAGTGAAAGGCGTTCCAGACGCGGGTCAGGCCGGTCTTGCCTTTGAAGGGGCTCTCGTTCATGGCGGGCAAAAAGGCTCAAGCCTGAACGGCTCAGGTGACAGGCATGCGGTGATCGAGCCCGGCGAGAAATTCGCCCACCGCGGCGGCGAAGGCTTCGGGCTCTTCGAAGGGGGCGAGGTGGCCGGCGTCGATTTCACGGTAGGTGGCGGCGGGCACGCGCTCGGCCATCCGGCGCAGCAAGGCCGGCGTCGACACCGTGTCGTGACGACCGGCCACGACCAGTGTCGGCATGGCAAGAGCGGGCAGCGCGGCACGCTGGTCGAAATGCACCAGCGCCTGCATGGCGGCGCGGTAGCTGGGCGCCGGAATGCGCGCCATCACGTCGACGGCGTCGTGCACCAATTCGGCATCCGCCGCCGGACCGACCATGGTGGGAATCAGTTCGATGGCCAGCTCGCGCATGCTCGCGCCGTCGTCGAGCGGGCCGAGACGGCGGGCCAGAAAGGCCTGCTGCTGCGGCCCACCGGTGGCGCCGAAAGCCGGCGTGCAGCAGGCCAGCACCAGACCGGAGATGCGTTCGGGAAAGCGCACCGCCGCCTGCAGCGCCACCATGCCGCCAAAACTGTGACCGACAAGAACCGCCTGCGCCAACCCGGCGGCGTCGAGCAGATCGACCAGCGCGCCGGCGAGGCTGTCGAAAGTCATCGGCTCGACCGGCGCACTGGCGCCGTAACCCGGCATGTCCCAGGCCAGCCCACGCCAGCCCGGCGGCGTGAGCCGCGGCAGGATGTCGATGACGCCGGCCGCGCCGCCGCTGACCCCATGCAGAAAAACCAGCGCGCGCTCGCCGCGGCCGGTTTCGATCCAGTGGGGAGCGTCCAGGTCGCCCACGCTGGCCTGCTCAGGCGAGACGCTGATAGGCGCCGCCCTGGAACAGCAGCGGCTTTTTGGTCGCGTCCCGTTCGAAGCGGGCCACTTCGCCGATGAAGACGATGTGGTCGCCGCCGGGATGGCGGGCGTATTGGCGGCATTCGAACCAGGCGCAACAGCCGGCCAGAAGCGGCACGCCGTCGAGGCCTTCGGTGAAGGCGAGGCCGGCGAACTTGTCTTCGCCGCGGCTGGCGAAACGCCGGGAGAGATCCTGCTGATCCTCGGCGAGGATGTTGATCGCGTACACTGCAGCGTTTTCGAAGACGGGCACGCTCGGCAGGTGTCCGGACAGGCTCCACACCACAAGGGGTGGCGCGAGCGATACGGAATTGAATGAACTGACGGTGAGACCGACGGGCTCGCCGCTGGGCGCACGTGCGGTGATCACGGTCACGCCGGTGGGAAACATGCCCAACGTGTCGCGAAAGGCGCGAACCGCCGGGTCGTTTTTGGAAACAGTCATGATGAAATCGGAATGGCCGGCCGCCGCAGCGGGCCGGAAACCTGTTGGAGAGCGTCGGATTATGGCGTTGCAGCCGCCCAGCGTCGAGGGGCGCACACCTTGAGCGCCTTCGCCGCCACCCTGATCGACTGGCAACGCAAGCACGGCCGTCACGATTTGCCCTGGCAAACCCGCGACGCCTACCGGGTGTGGCTGTCGGAAATCATGCTGCAGCAGACCCAGGTGGAGACGGTGATTCCGTACTACGCGCGTTTTCTCGAGCGCTTCCCCGATCTGCCCAGCCTGGCTGCCGCGCCGGTGGAGGACGTGCTCGCGTTGTGGAGCGGGCTCGGCTACTACGCCCGCGCACGCAACCTGCACCAATGCGCCCGGACGCTGATGAGCCATCACGGCGGCGTGTTTCCGGCCGACCCGGCGCAGCTGGCCGAGCTGCCGGGCATCGGGCGGTCCACCGCCGCGGCGATCAGCGCCTTCAGCTACGGCACGCGGGCGGCGATCCTCGACGGCAACGTCAAGCGGGTGCTGGCGCGGGCCTTCGGCGTGGAGGGTTTCCCCGGCACCAAGGCGGTCGAGAATCTCATGTGGAATCTGGCCGAAGAGCTGCTGCCGGAAGCCGACGTGGACATCTACACCCAGGCCCAGATGGACCTCGGCGCCACCGTCTGCACCCGCGGCCGCCCGGCCTGCGCCCGCTGTCCGCTGGCCGACCGCTGCGTGGCGCTGCGCGACGGCCGCGTCGCCGATCTGCCGACACCGCGTCCGAAGAAGGAAACCCGGCAGCGTCACGGCCGTTTTGCGGCGATCCTCGCCAACGGCGCGGTGCTCCTCGAACGCCGCCCGCCCGCCGGCATCTGGGGTGGCCTGCAGAGCCTGCCGGAGCTCCCCGAAGATGCCGACACCGCCGACTGGGTGAGCACGCACTACGGGCTGGAGGTGCGCCGGGTGACGCCGCTGGCGGGCTTTCGCCATGTGTTCACCCACTTCACGCTGCACCTGCAGCCAGAGGCGGTGGAAGTGGCAGCGCCGCCGGCCAGCTGCGCTGAGGGCGGGACGACGTGGCATCCGCTGGACCGCCTGGACGCCGCCGCGCTGCCGGCGCCGATCCGCAAACTGCTGGAACAGCTGGTGCGACCGGATTTGTTCGGCGTTTGAAGCCTGGCCGGCCGAAGCCTTTCAGTCGATCAGTTTGTGCTGCTTCAGGAAGGCGTGAATGATCTCCAGCCGCGAAATCGGGTCGTCGAGTTCGAGCAGCCGCAGCCGGGCCTGGTGGGGAATGGGCAGGACTTCGGCCATCCGGTAGCCCACCCAGGTGGCGTCGTCGAAACGATGCAGCGGCGGAAAATCCTCCAGGCCGGCATCTTCGACGATGGCCCGCAGCAGCGGCACGATGGCTTCGAGGCGCGCCGGCACGGGCTGCGCCGGCGGCTCGGGCTGCCAGGCGACGCGGGCCGTCTGCAGGCGGTCGGGCAGCACCTTGCGCTCGACGATCCTGAAACGCGGACCGCCGCGGGCGGTGATCATGAGCAGGCCGGGCTGGGTCATGTCCCAATTGGCGATGCGTGCCATCGACCCGAAATCGTGGGGCAGCGCCGCGTCGCCCACCTCGCTGCCTTCGCGGATCAGACACACGCCGAAGGGAAGTTGCTCGCGCATGCAGCGCGCCGCCATATCGAGATAGCGCGCCTCGAACAGCTTGAGCTGCAGCACGCCGCCCGGAAACAGCACCATGTTGAGCGGAAACAGCGGAATCTCGTCGGGCAAGGGCTGCGCCGTCGTGGAGGCGTCGGTCAAGATCTGGCTCCTGTGGGTCGGGTTTGGTCGACTCGCCGTCGCGCAAACAAGTGGCGGGCTGCGCCGTTGCGGAATCGGGAGTTGCGTAGGGTTTACTCGTCGCCCTCGCCCCAGCGGGGCATGAGCGAATGGGCCACCGCGAGCTGATCGAGGATGCGGGCGACCACAAAATCGACGAGTTCGCCCACGGTTTGCGGGTGATGATAGAAACCTGGATTGGCCGGCAGGATCACCACGCCCATGCGCGCCAGACGCAGCATGTTTTCCAGGTGCAATGGCGAGAAGGGCGTCTCCCGCGGGACGACGATCAGCTTGCGGCCTTCCTTGATCGCCACGTCGGCCGCCCGTTCGATGAGGGTGCTGGCCAGCCCCGCCGCGATGGCCGCCAGCGAGCCCATCGAACACGGGCACACCACCATCGCGTCCGGCGGGTTGGAGCCCGAAGCCGGCGGCGCGAACCATTCCTCGCGGCCGAACACCCGCAACTGGCCCGGCGCAGCGCAGAAGCGCTCGCTCAGCATGGCCTCGACCTCGGCCGGACGGGCCGGCAGGGCCAACGCCATTTCCTGGCGGGCGACGATCTGCGCCACCTGCGAATAGAGCAGCCACACCCGACAACCGGCAGCCAGCAGGCATTCGACGAGGCGCAGCCCGTAGGGCATGCCGGACGCGCCGGTGAGGGCGACGGCGACGGTCTTGGGCGCAAGCGCGGGCGACGCGGAGGAAAGAGTCAAGGCTGAAGAATCCTGGTTTTTGCCGGACGGACGGAGCGCCCGCTCAATGCCGATGCACCGCGCCGATGCCTTCGTGGGCGACGCCGTGGGCATCGGCGGCGTGGTGGCCGTGGCGCAGGCGATCATGCACGTGGATGTCGTGGTGGATGAACTGTTTGACCAGCGAGCCCGCAATCATACCGACGACCCCGGCGATCAGCCCAGCCAGCGGCGCCGGGATGAAAGGCGATTCGCCGCCGGCCAGATGCACGGCCAACCACCCCGCCAGCCCGCAGAAGATCGACACCAGCGCCCCCTGGTTCGTCGCCTGGCGCCAGTAGAGGCCGCACACGAGCGGCACGAAAGCCGCGACGAGGGTGACCTGATAGGCATTTTCGACCATTTTGAAGATGCTGGCCTTGGAGTTCATGGCGTAGAACGTGACGATCACCGTGAAGGTCAGCGTAACCAACCGCATCCAGAGCAGCAGCTTGCGGTCGGTGAGATGCGGCATGGCCGGCTTGAGGATGTTTTCGGTGAAGGTGACGGAGGGCGCCAGCAAGGTGGCCGATGCGCAGCTCTTGATGGCCGACAGCAGCGCGCCGAAGAACATCACCTGAGCAAACAGCGGCGCCCTGCCGAGCACCAGTTCGGGCAGGATCATCTGGGAATCGGAACTGATCAGCCGGCCGACCATCTCCGGATCGATCATCGTGGCCGAGTAGGCCAGAAACATCGGCACGAAGGCGAACAGAAAATACAGGCTGCCGCCGAACACCGAACCCCACACGGCGATCCGTTCGGATTTGGCCGACTGGACCCGCTGAAAAACGTCCTGCTGCGGAATCGAGCCGAACATCATGGTGACCGCCGCGGTGACAAAGGCGATGATCTCCCGGGCGTCGGGCGGCGGGAAAAAGGCAAACTTGCCCTCGTTCATCGCGTGGCCCACCACGGCGCCCACCCCGCCGGCCATGCCGCTCACCTCGCCGCCGATCCACAGCATGCCGATGACGATGATGACCATCTGCAGCAAGTCGGTGACCGCCACCGCCCACATGCCGCCGAACAGGGTGTAGACAAGGATGGTGCCGGAGCCGATCCACATGCCTGCCACCTTGCCGATCTCGCCGCCCGACACCACGTTGAACACCAGCCCCAGAGCCGAAATCTGCGCCCCGACCCAGCCCAGGTAGGAAATCACGATGGCCAGCGTGGTGAGCACTTCCACGCCGCGGCCGTAACGTCGTTTGTAGAAATCGCCGATGGTCAGCAGATTCATGCGGTAGAGCGGCGCCGCGAAGAACAGCCCGACCAGGATCAGACACATGGACGAGCCGAAGGGGTCGGCAACCACCCCGCGCAGGCCTTCGTTGAGGAAGGTGGCCGGCACGCCGAGCACCGCTTCCGAACCGAACCAGGTTGCGAAGACCGTCGCGGTGACCATATAGAAAGGCAAATGCCGCCCGGCCACGGCAAAGTCGCGGGTGTTATGCACCCGCGTGGCGGCGATGAGGCCGATGGCGACCGAGAGCAGCCAGTAGGCAAGGACGAACCAGAGCAGCATGGGGAAACCGGAAAAGGCGTTGGCGAATCAGCCAATTATAGGGGGAGCGACGGAGCGCTGAGGAGCGCATCCGCGCGGAGTGGGCCCAGTTCCTTGCCGGCAGCGGAGCGGAAAAAAGCGGAGGACAATGTCGAAGTCATCCGAAGGCCGCAAAATCCCGCGCCCGGCTTGGCACGACCGAAAAAAACATCACTCAAGGAGAAAGCCCATGACCCGTATCCTCCTCGCCATCCTCTTGGCCGGAGCCCTCGCAGCCTGCGGCACGACCAACGTCGGCCTCAAGTATTCCGCCGCGCCGACGGTCGCCCGCGCCTCGAGCGACGCCCAACCGGTACGCGTCGGCCCCTTTGCCGACCTGAGAGGCGAAAGCGCCACCTGGCTCGGGGTCATCCGGGGCGGTTTCGGCAACCACCTGAAAACCCTCGAAGCCGACCGTCCGGCGGTGGAACTGGTACAGACGGTCTTCGCCGACGCCTTGCGGGCACGCGGCGTGAAGCCCGATGGCGCGGCCAACGCGAGCCGGCTCGGCGGCGCCGTCCGCAAGCTCTACTGCGACCAGTACGTCCGCCGCGAAGCCAATGTCGTCATCGACCTCACGGTAAGCGACGCCCAAGGACAACAACGCTTCGCCCGCACCTACGAGGCCAACAAGGTCGAGGGCTCCGCGCTGGCAATGGACGTGGGGATTTTCGCCTCGCCGGAAGAACTCCGCGCCGTCCTCGAACGCACCTTGCAGGAAGTGGTGGACAAAGCGCTCGACGACGCCGAGCTGCGCGCCGCCCTGCGCATCTAAGCATCGGGCATCGGAACGCGCCGGTCGGGCCGCCCGCCGCCCGCCCGGCCTCCGAATCCCGAACCGACCCCTTTGCCCCCTGACCCCTTTGCCCCCTTTGACCCCGGTCAATGTCCGACCCCAGCACGGAGCCTATAGTCCGGCCGCGTGATTCCCCACGCCCGACCGCCCATGACCTCAGCGCGCACCATCGAACTGGTTTGCCCCGCCGGCAGCCTGCCTGCCCTCAAAACCGCCGTCGATCACGGCGCCGACTGCGTCTATCTCGGTTTCAAGGACGCCACCAACGCCCGCAACTT
>CALMXT010000038.1 GCA_937871125.1 uncultured Zoogloea sp.
GCCGTTGAAGTGGTCGTTCTGGACGCCCGCGCAAGTGGCGTGCTCCCGGTTGAGGTTGCGCACGGCCGGGCGGCGTGATGCCGGGTATTCGTGGAGGCGGGGCAATAGAACCACGAACCTTGACCGTGACCGCCTGCCCCGACTGGCGGGCGGCCCTGCGCGCCGCTGCCGGCGCGGCGTTCGCGGCCGATGCCTGCCGGGGCGAAACCCTCAACTTCGAAACGCCGGCCGCGTTCTTCTCGCGTCTGACCGAAAAGCGGTGGGCGATGCTGGACACCCTGCAAGGCGCTGGAGAAGTGGCCGTGCGAGAGCTTGCCCGCCGGCTTGAATGGGACGTGAAGCACATCCATGAAGAGGCCGGGGTGTTGGTGGAGCTGGGGTTACTCGAACGCACCGAACGCGGCGGGCTGGTGTGCCCCTTCGACGATATTCACGTGGACATGCACCTGAAGCGGGCGGCGTAGGTTGCCCCTTGCTTCTCGACCGGCGCCGGGCATGTCCCGGCGTTGTGCTTTCTGGTGCCCGGGTGCCGATGGCCCTCGCCAGCTCGCCGGCCTGGAACGGGCGAAGGCCGAAGGCAAGAACCTGGGGCGGACGAAGGCGATTGATGACGCGGCCGTGTTGGCTTGGCGTACCGAGAACGCCGCCAGCATCAAGGCAACCGCAGAGCACTTCGGGATTTCAGCGCTGAGTGTCAAAAGAGCGTGCGGGAAGGGGCGACTTTGAGAGATGGGGGCATTTTTTGGGGGCATTTATAACAATGCTTTTATCGAGTTCCAGTATTTAAGCGGATTTTGAAGCTTGTTCGAGTCTCGCCCAAGGCACCGGAAACAGTTCCGCAGCGTTCCAAAGTAGGCCGGTAAGCCCAGTAAAATCAAGGGTTCCGGCCTTTTTTGCGTCCGTAGCGCTGGGGCCGTTCGGCGTCCGGCGGGCTTGCCGTTGGGGCGGCGCTTCCTTCGCGTGCGTGGCCTAAGATGAAAGTGTCCCGTCCGAATGGAGACTCCGACCATGTCTTCCGCCATTTCCCCCGACCCGCTCCAGCTTGCCCTCGGCATGCCCAAGGCGGAGCTTCATGTACATATCGAAGGCTCGCTCGAACCGGAGCTGGCGTTTGCGCTGGCCCGGCGCAACGGCGTGGCTTTGCCTTACGCCGATGAAGGGGCGCTGAAGGCGGCCTACGCTTTCGACAGCCTGCAGTCCTTCCTCGATCTTTATTACGCCTGCGCCGCCGTGCTGCTCACCCGGGCAGACTTCCGCGATCTGATGCTGGCCTATCTGCAGCGGGCCGCAGCGGACGGGGTGATTCATGCCGAGATCTTTTTCGACCCGCAGACGCATACCGCCCGCGGCGTTCCTTTTGCCACTGTGCTCGACGGGCTGGAAGACGGTCTGGCCGAAGGGCTGGCGCGTCATGGGGTCTCCGGTCGGCTGATCCTGTGCTTCCTGCGGCATCTGTCGGAGGAGGCGTGCTTTGCTGCGCTGGCCGAGGCCGAGCCGCATATCGGACGCATTCACGGTTTCGGGCTGGATTCGTCGGAGCGCGGCAATCCGCCGTCGAAGTTTGCGCGCTTGTTTGCCCGCTGCCGCGAATTGGGCAAGCCGGTCGTCGCCCACGCCGGCGAGGAGGGGCCGCCGGCCTACATTCTCGAGGCGCTGGAGGTGCTGGGCGCCCGCCGCATCGACCACGGGGTGCGCGCCCTCGAAGATCCGACTCTGCTCACCCGCCTCGCGCGGGACGGCGTGCCGCTTACCGTGTGCCCGCTTTCCAACGTCCGCCTGTGCGTGTTTCCCGAAATGGCGCGGCACAGCTTGCCGGTGCTGCTGGCCGCCGGCGCCAAGGTGACGCTCAACAGCGACGATCCGGCCTATTTCGGTGGCTATCTCAATGCCAACATCCGTGCCGTGCAGGCGGCGTTCGGCTTCAATGCCGCCACGTGGTATCGGCTGGCGCGCAACAGTTTCGAGGCGAGCTTTGCGACGGACGAGGAAAAAGCCGGATGGATCGCCCGGCTCGACCGGTATTTTGCGGCTGCCGGCGCGCCGCAGCTAGCCTGAGGCGGTCGTTTCGGTTGGTGGCGCAGGCGGTCGCTCGTTTGCCCGCGTTCGGCGCAAGACCGGCGGCGGAGCCGGCTGTCGCGGTCAATCGGAGGTCGTTGGAAATTCCGCCGCGTTTAGGGGCGGCTGTCGATTCGATGTCCTCGCCGCGCAAAGACTTTTCCATGCCGCACCGGTTGGCGGTGCCGCTGTCGATCCTTTTGGGTGTGATGCCGGAGAGGGCGTGGTAGGTGTTTTCCGGCGGAGATCAATGCACCACGGATGTGGAGAACAGTTGCAACACGACGACGCCGGCGACGATCATGGCGATGCCGACGATGGCAGCTGTGTCGAGAACCTGCTTGAAGAAGAAACGTCCGACGAGTGCGATGAGAGCGACTCCCGACCCGGACCAGATGGCATACACAATGCCGACCGGCAGCACGTCGAGGGTGCGCGAGAGCAGATAGAGGGATGTGGAGTAGCAGCACACCACCACCACGGACGGCCATAGGCGGGTGAAGCCGCGGGACGATTTGAGGGCCGAGGTGGCGATCACTTCGGCGACGATGGCGACGGCGAGGATGAGCCACTGCATATCAGGGGCGCTCCCGGCGGGTGGGACGAGGGCGGGTCATTCGGTCACCGTCCTGGAGAAGATGTTGATCACCATGACGCCGCCGACGATCAGGGCCAGCCCGGCCAGCGCAGGTCCGTCGAGGGGTTGATCGAGGACGAACCAGGCAATCAGGGTGACCAGAGCCACACCGACTCCGGACCACACGGCATACACGATGCCGACCGGAATCTTCTTGAGGCACAGGGACAGCAGGATGAAAGCGGTTTCGTAGGCGATCACGACGACCACCGACGGCCACAGGCGGGTGAAACCTTCGGTGGACTTCAGCGTCGAGGTGGCGATGACTTCCGCCACGATCGCGACAAACAGCATGAGCCAGTACATGGCGGAGCTCCGGGACGGGGTCATGAATCAGGACACGCGAATGGAAACGAATGCCCGGATGCTACCCCGCCACAGGGCAATCGGGCCAGCGTCGGAGGCCGGCCCGGGGAGTCAGACTACGCCGGCTCCGTGGGCCTGCTGGTCGGCCCAGTAGCTGGAGCGGACCATCGGGCCGCAGGCGGCGTTCTTGAAGCCCATCTTGAGGGCTTCGGTCTCGAACATCTTGAAGGTGTCGGGATGCACGTAGCGCAGCACCGGCAGGTGGCCGCCGGAGGGCTGGAGGTATTGGCCGATGGTGAGCATCTCGACGTTGTGGGCACGCATGTCGCGCATCACTTCGAGGATTTCCTCGTCGGTTTCGCCCAGGCCGACCATCAGGCCGGATTTGGTCGGGACTTCGGGGTGGCGGGCCTTGAATTGCTTGAGCAGTTCCAGCGAGTAGGCGTAGTCGGAGCCGGGGCGGGCCTGCTTGTAGAGGCGCGGGACGGTTTCGAGGTTGTGGTTGAGGACGTCGGGCGGGGCTTGGTCGAAGATGTCCAGGGCGATATCCATGCGGCCGCGGAAGTCGGGTACCAGCACTTCGATGCGGGTCTTTGGGCTGGCTGCGCGGGTGGCCTGGATGCACTGGACGAAGTGCTCGGCGCCGCCGTCGCGCAGGTCGTCCCGGTCGACGCTGGTGATCACCACGTAGTTGAGGCGCATCGCGGCGATGGTCTTGGCGAGGTCGGCCGGTTCGTTGGCGTTGAGGGGCTCGGGGCGGCCGTGGCCCACGTCGCAGAACGGGCAGCGGCGGGTGCAGATGTCGCCCATGATCATGAAGGTGGCCGTGCCCTTGCCGAAGCATTCGTGGATGTTGGGGCAGGAGGCTTCTTCGCACACGGTGTGGAGCTTGTGCTCGCGCAGGGTGTCCTTGATCTCGTTGAAGCGTTCGGCTTCCATGCCGGCGCCGAGCTTGATGCGGATCCACTCGGGCTTTTTGAGGCGTTCGGCGGGAACGATCTTGATGGGGATGCGGGAGGTCTTTTCGGCGCCGCGCTGCTTGCGGGTGGTGGAATCCATGTTCGTCCTTTGGTCAGGTGGGGGCGACGGCGGGGAAGTGGCGCTGGAGGTGGCCGAGAAGCCGTTCGGCGACTTCGTCGGGGCCTTCAGTCACGCCGAAGTCTTTGAGTTGTATGGTCTTGAGCCCACTATAGCCGCAGGGATTGATCCAGGTAAATGGTGTCAAGTCCATATCGACATTGAGGGACAGACCGTGGTAGCTGCAGCCGTTTTTCACGCGCAGGCCGAGGGCGGCGACTTTGGCGCCGTCGATGTAGACGCCCGGCGCGCCGTCCTTGCGGCGGGCATCGAGGCCGTAGTCGGCGATGCAGTCGATGATGGACTGTTCGAGCAGATTGACCATCTCGCGCACCTTGAGGCGGCGGCGGTGCAGGTCGATGAGCAGGTAGGCCACGACCTGACCGGGGCCGTGATAGGTGATCTGGCCGCCGCGGTCGATCTTGACCAGCGGGATTGCGGTGGCGTGCAGCAGGTGTTCCGGCTTGCCGGCCTGACCGAGGGTGTAGACCGGCGGATGCTGGACGAGCCACAACTCGTCTTCGGTGCCGGCGTCGCGGGTGGCGGTGAATTCCTGCATCGCCCGCCAGGTGGGCTCGTAGGGCACGCTGCCCAGGCGGCGGACGATCACAGGACGACTTTCACCATCGGGTGGGACGACAGCTCGCGGTACAGCGCGTCGAGCTGCTGCTGGGAGGTGGCGGTGACGGTGCAGGTGATGGCCAGATAGTTGCCCTTGGCGGAGGGGCGCATCTGCATTCCGCTCGCAGGGTCGAAATCCGGGGCGTGGGTCAGCACCACTTCCAGCACGACCTGGGCGAAGTCGTCCACCCGCGCGCCCATGATCTTGATCGGGAATTCGCAGGGAAACTCCAGCAGGGTCGTGCGTTCTTCGGACATCGGGCTTCCTTGGTGGCGGGTCAGGGAATGAGAATGAGGGCGGGACGGCTTTTATCAAGCCCCGGCTTTGCGGGCCGCCGCCTCCAGTGCCGTTAGGCCCGCATTCTCGTGCCTGCTGCGCTTACAGGTTCTTGATCCACAGACGCAGGGCGTCCCACATGCGGCCGAACCAGCCGGCCTGGGGCACTTCTTCGAGGGCCACGATCGGGTAGTTGCCGACCGGCTTGCCATCGAGGCTCAGTTGCAGCGTGCCGATGGCCTGCCCTTTGGCGAGCGGGGCGATCAGCGGTTGCTGACTGACGACGTTGGCCTTGAGCTTCTGGGCGTCGCCCTTCGGCAGCGAGAGCATGAAGTCGTTCAGGAAGCCGGCTTTGACGGTGTTTTCGGCACCCTTCCAGACGCGGAACTCATTGACCGCCTGATTGGCGGCATAGACCTTGACGGTGTCGAAGGCCAGATAGCCCCAGTTGAGCAGCTTTTGGGATTCTTGGGCGCGCACGCTGTCGCTGGTGGTGCCGACGACCACCGACAGGAGGCGGCGGTCGTTGCGTTTCGAGGAGGCGATCAGGCAGTAGCCGGCGCTGTCGGTGTGGCCGGTCTTGACGCCGTCGACGGTCGGGTCGAGGAAGAGCAGGCGGTTGCGGTTGGGCTGCTTGATCTTGTTGTAGGTGTATTCCTTGATGGAATAGATCGGGTAGAACTCGGGAAAGTCGCGAATGATCGCGGTGGCCAGCAGCGACAGGTCGCGCACCGAAGTGAGGTGCGAGGGGTGCGGCAGGCCGGTGGAGTTTTCGAAGTGGGTGTTCTTCAGGCCGAGCCGGGCGGCTTCCTTGTTCATCAGTTGGGCGAAGGCTTCTTCGGAGCCGGCGATGGCTTCGGCCAAGGCCACGCAGGCGTCGTTGCCGGACTGGATGATCATGCCGTGGATCAGTTCGTTCACGGTCACCGGGGTTTGCGGCTCGATGAACATCTTGGAGCCGGGCACTTTCCAGGCCTTGGGCGACACCGGAATGGTCTGGTCCAGGGCGAGGGTTTTGTTCTTGATCGCCGAGAAGGTGAGGTAGGCCGTCATCAGCTTGGTGAGGGACGCCGGCTCGATGCGCTGGTCGGGCTGTTCGGTAGTGAGAATCTGGCCGGAGCCCACATCGAGGAGCAGCCAGGCCTTGGCGGCAACCGGCGGCGGAGTGATCTGGGCGAAGGAGAGGGCCGGCAGAACCAGCAGAAGCAGGATGATGCGACGCAGCATGATGAGGTGCAAAAGCGGAAAAAGTGCGATTATAGACACGCTGGCCCTTCGACAAGCGACTCAGTTTTTGAGTTTTCCGGGAACTCCCGCCGGCTTAGCCGGTCATGATTGTTGCAATGCAGCGCTTCCCTAAAATATTTTCCCGCGCCCTTTCCTTCGTGCTCGCCTGCCTTGTGCTGGTGTGGGCAGGGACGGCTTGCGCCGAAAATGCCTACGAATCGGCCGCCGAACTGGTTGAATTGGTGCAGGTGGATCAGGTCACCCAGGGCGGGCCTAGCCTGGATGTGCCCGATCCCCAGGATTGCCCGGTTTTTGTGAGCAGTTTTGCGTTGCCGGTGCTGCTTTTGCTCGAATCCCGACCCGAGGCGGCCTTGCCGGAATTCCGTTCCGTCTTCCCCCGCTCCACCTCGCCGCCGCCGCGGCACAGCTGATCCCTCTCGTCTCTCGCAAGTGCGCCGGTTCCTGACGGACCGGCGCTTGCCCGCGTGTTTCTGCGAATTGAAAACAGCGCTCAGGCAGCGCTGAAGGATCATCATGTTCAACAAGTTTTTTCTGGCTCTCGCCCTTGCGGCGATGGCCGCTCCGGCTGTGTCGGCGCCACCCGCCGGTACCGTCCGTCCTGCGCCTTCCGTCGCCCCATCCGCAGTGCCCACTTATTCTTTACAGGCGTTGCGGGAACTGGCCCGGGCCGGCCATCCGTCCCTCGAAGCGGTCCGGGCGCATGTCGAGGCCGGGCGCGCCCAGGTGGTCGGCGCCGGCGCCTACCCCAATCCCGAGGTGGAGTTTCTGGCCGGCCGCACTCAGGCCCGGGTGCCCGGCGCCGCCAGCGGCAGCGCTCAAAGCGTGACGGTGCTGCAGCGCATCGACAATCCGTGGCAGCGCGAGGCGCGCATCGATGCCGCGTCGTTCGGGCTGGACGCGCGCCAAGCCGAGCGTCGGGCCTTCGAGAACGACCTGCTGGCGCGTCTCGACCAACGATATTTCGAAGTGCTGCGTCGCCAGGCCGAACTCCGTGCGGCCCGCGAAGACCATGACCTCGCCGCCCAGATCCGCGCCAAGGTGGCGGTGCGCGTGCAAACCGGAGAGGCGCCACGCTACGAGTTGATCAAGGCCGACACCGAACTGCTCAACGCCCAGAAGGCCGCCGAGAGCGCCGAGCTGCGCATCGCCCAGGCCCGCGCCGGGCTGCGGGCGCTGGTGGGGATGGGCTTGCCGGCGGATTTTCAGGTGGAAGGCGTGCTCGCCGGTCAGCCGGCGGGCGCCGCTGCGGTTCCAGGCCTCGACGTGCTGCGTGCCGAGTTGCTGGCCCGCAATCCGGAGTTGCAACGGAGTCAGGCCGAGGTGCGTCGGGCCGAACGTCAGCTGGAACTGGAACGTTTGCGCCGTCATCCCGAACTGGCTTTGAAGGTGAGCGGCGATCGCGATAGCGAAGTCCGCGATACGCGTCTCGGCGTGGTGGTCAGCGTGCCGCTCTGGGACCGTCGTCAAGGCCCGGTCGCCGAGGCCGGTGCGCTGCTGGCGAAGAGCCGCAGCGAGCGGGCCGGGCAGGAACTGGCGCTGCTGCAGTCGCTGGAAACCGCTTATCGCCAGTACGAAATTGCCCGCACCCAGGTGAATGCCCTCGAGAACGGCATTCTGCGCGAGGCCGAGGCGGCTATGAAGGTCGCCGAGGCGGCCTATCGCTTCGGCGAGCGCGGCATCCTCGATTACCTGGATGCGCAGCGTGTCTTCCGCGCCGCCCGTAACGAACTCATCGCCGCCCGCTACGAATTGCAGCTGGCGGTCATCGAAATCGAGCGCCTTCGCGCTGCCCAATGAACCGGATCGCTCCCATGAAACCCAATGCTCTTGCTCTGGCCGTCTTGACGGCCGCCCTTGTCCTGTCCGGTTGCAAGGATTCCGCCAAGCCCGGTGCTCAAACCGCACCGTCCGCCCCGGCGCTGACCGAAGCGGCGACCGGCGAACCTGCAGTTGCGCCGGTCGATCCGCTGACGGTCAGCGTTCCGCCCGGCTTTGGCGCCGAGATCCGGGTGGCGCCGGTGGGCGCGACGCCGCTTTCCGACACCCTGCGGGTGGCCGGCAAGGTGGACTTCGACGAAACCCGCGTCACCCGCATCGGCGCCACGGTGACCGGCCGGGTCATCGAGATTCACGCCCAGCTCGGCCAGCAGGTGAAGGTGGGCGACGCGTTGGCGGTGATCAACAGCACCGAACTCGGTCAGGCCCAGCTGGCCTACCTCAAGGCCCGCGCCCAGGCCGATCTGCAGGCGCGCAGCGTCGAACGGGCGCGTCAGCTGTTTGCTGCCGATGTGATCGGCAAGGCCGAACTGCAGCGCCGCGAGAGCGAGCTGGCGATTGCGTCGGCCGAGCAGCGCGGCGCCGCCGATCAACTGCGCGTGCTCGGCATGTCCTTGCCGGCCATCAACCGGCTCGGCGGCAACGGGGCCATCAATTCGGTGACGCCGGTGGTGTCGACCATGGCCGGCACGGTGGTTGAGCGTCAGGTGGCGCAGGGCCAGGTGGTCCAGCCGTCCGACGCCTTGTACGTGGTGGCCGATCTGTCCCAGGTGTGGGTGACCGCCGAGGTGCCGGAGCAGCAGGCGGCGCTGGTCAAAGCCGGGCAAAGCGTGGACATCGAGGTGCCGGCTCTCGGCACGCGGCTGACCGGCAAGCTGGTTTTCGTGGCCGATACGGTCAATCCGGAAACCCGCACCGTCGCCGTGCGCAGTGCGGTAGCCAACGCCAGCCGTCAGCTCAAGCCGGCCATGCTGGCAACCATGCTGATCCAGGCAGCGCCGGTCGAGCGGCTGGTGGTGCCGGCTCCGGCGGTGGTGCGCGACGGCGACGCCGATATGGTGTTCGTCGAAATCGGACCGCAGCAGTTCCGCCTCACGCCGGTACGCCTCGGCCCCGATGTGGATGGGCGCCGTCCGGTGCTCTCCGGCCTCAAGCCCGAGCAGCGCATCCTGGTTGCGGGCGCCTTCCACTTGAATAACGAACGCAAGCGGAAGGAGCTGGAATGATCGAATCCCTGGTTCGAAAAGCGCTCCAGCAGCGTCTGGTGGTGGTCGTGCTGGCGGTGATCCTGCTGGCCTTCGGCATCAACGCGGCGCGCAAGCTGTCGGTGGATGCCTTTCCCGATGTGACCAACGTGCAGGTGCAGATCGCCACCGAAGCCAAGGGCCGCTCGCCCGAGGAGGTCGAACGCTTCGTCACCGTGCCGCTGGAGATCGCCATGACCGGCTTGCCGGGACTGGAGGAAATGCGCTCCCTCAACAAGCCCGGCCTGTCGCTGATCACTCTGGTGTTCACCGACGCGACCGATGTGTACTTTGCGCGGCAGCTGGTGATGGAACGCCTGCTCGAAGCCGGCAGCCGCATGCCGCAAGGCGTCGTGCCGGTGCTCGGGCCGGTGTCCACCGGCCTTGGCGAGGTGTACCAATACACCC
>CALMXT010000039.1 GCA_937871125.1 uncultured Zoogloea sp.
CGAAGTACGCACGTCACGCGGCTTCATTCATGCTTCACTTCGCCCACGGCGGTCTTCTCGTCGCTGGCCTTATCGTTACCCTGTTCATTGCATCGCGTATCGCCAATCACGGCGTACAGGGTCTTTCAGTCGGTAGTCTCATCGGCAATTCCTCGCCCAGCGTGGCGGTGGAAGAGTTGGTGCCGGAAGTCGAGCCGGTCGCGGTGGCCGACAGCACCCCGGCCAAGCTCAGCCCCGATCTGCAGCGCGTCAAGGGCTATATCGCCAAGCGCTATCAGGTCTCCGCGGTGGCGCTCGAGCCTTTGCTGGCCGCAGCCCAGCAAACCGGCCGCAGCGTCGGTGTCGATCCCCTGCTGCTGGTGGCTGTGATGGCCATCGAATCGCGCTTCAATCCCTTTGCCGAGAGCCCGATGGGCGCCCAGGGCTTGATGCAGGTGATCCCCAAGTGGCATCCGGACAAGGTGGACGTCAAGTCCGACAAGGGTGCCATGTTCAATCCCGACACCAATATTCGTGTCGGTGCGCTGGTGCTCAAGGAATACATCCAGAGCACCGGGTCGGTCGAGCGGGCCCTTCAGCAATACAACGGCTCCAGCGATCCGGCCACGCCTTACGCCAACAAGGTGATGGCGGTGAAGGCTCAGTTGAGCCAGGCTGCGCGTAGCGGCGGACGCATCGTCGGCGTCTGAGCATGCCGCACCACAACTGAAGGTCGACTCACGGGCGGGGCAACCACCGGCCAGTGAGTCGGCCTTCGGTATTTCTGAATTTCCCCTTTACAGCACTTTCCGGATGCGTTCGGCTGCCTCGACGAGTCTGGCCTCGTCGGTGGTGTAGGCGATGCGCAGGTGGCGTTCGGGCGCGTTGTCGCCGAAGTCCACGCCGGGCGTGGTGGCCACGCCGGCTTCCTCGATGAGCCTTTGCGCCAGGGTTTCGCTGCTGTCGGCGAGATCCGAGATGTCGGCGTAGAGGTAGAACGCGCCCTGCGGTTCGGTGGCGAAGCGGAAGCCGATGTCGCGCAGCGCCGGAAGCAGGGCGTTGCGCCGGTCGGCGAAGGCGTGGCGGCGTGCTTCCAGAATGTCCAGCGTGCCGGGCGCAAAGGCGGCCAAGGCGGCGTGTTGGGCCGGCGTCGAGGCCGAGATGAAGAAGTGCTGGGCGAGTTTTTCGATCTCGCGCACATAGGCCTGGGGCGCGACCATCCAGCCCAGGCGCCAGCCGGTCATGCCGAAATACTTCGAAAAGCTGTTCACCACGAAAACATCGTCCAGCCGGCTGAGGGCGGTGCTCGCCTCGACGCCGTAGTTGAGCCCTTGGTAGATCTCGTCGACGATCAGCACGCCGCCGCGGGCCGTGACGGTCTGCTGCAGCGCGACGATTTCGTCGAGTTCGAGCAGGGTGCCGGTGGGATTGGCCGGCGAGGCGACCATCAGCCCCCGGGTGCGCGGTGTCCAGGCGGCCGCCACAGCGGCCGGGGTCGGCTGGAAGCGGGTCGTTGCATCCACCGGCAAGGCCTTGGAGACGCCCTCGAAGCTGCGCACCAGATGGCGGTTGGACGGGTAACCGGGGTCGGGCTGCAGCCATTCGTCGCCCGGATCGGTGAGCACGGCCAGCGCCAGCATCAGGGCGCCGGATGCGCCGGGGGTGACGACGATGCGCTCGGGCGCCACGTCGGCGCCAAAGCGGTCACGGTAGAAACGGGCGATGGCTTCGCGCAGGGCGGTGAGGCCGAGGGCCGGCGTGTAATGCACGTGGCCGCCGGACAGAAACCGCTGGGCGGCCTCGACGATCGGGGGCGGGCTCGGGAAATCCGGTTCGCCGACTTCCAGGTGGATGATGTCGCGCCCTGCGGCGGCCAGCTCGTGGGCGCGCTTGAGGATCTCCATCACGTGGAAGGGCTGGATGTCGGCCATGCGGCGGGCGATCTTGGTCATCGCGGAAAGTCCTGAACAATAAACGGGCAAAGGTAGCCGCCCATTGTATTGTTTTATCGGTGCCCGCCGGCATACCTCAGAACAGTGTGGTGACGCCGATCCAGCTCTCCGGCAGCAGATTCAGCACCTGGGCTTCCAGCCATTTGTCGCCGCCGGTGAGGATGGCGAGGCCGGTGAGGCCAATCAGTACGCCCAGGACTTGCTTTACCGTCTCGACCCGCGCCAGCACCCAGCCGCGGGCCAGGGCGAAGCCGCTGCGCGAGGCGTAGGCAACGGCGACCAGCGGCGTGGCGGCGCCGACGCCGAACAGGCCGAGGATCAGCGCACCGCGACCGGCGCCGCCTTCGCTGGCTACCAGCGTCAGTGCGGAGGCGAGCAGCGGGCCGGAGCAAGGGCTCCAGACCAACCCGAGCACGCCGCCGAGCAGGAGCGCGCCGCCGAGCGACCCGCCGTCCAGCCGGCTCGATGCGGCGTTGGCGCGGGACGCGATGGGGCTCATCAGTTCGGTGAAATGCCGGCTCAGGGCCGGAACCAGCATCACCACGGCGAAGGCGATCAGCAGCAACGCGCCGAAGTTGCGCACGCTTTCCGAATCGATGCCGAGCGCCGGTCCCAGCGCGCCCAGCACCAGGCCGATGGCTGCAAAGGACAAGGCCATGCCGATGCCCATGACAAGCGGCGCCAGCCGGTTGGCCTGCACCGCACCGCCGACCACCAGCGGCAGGATCGGGAAGACGCAGGGCGACAAGGTCGTCAGGCTGCCGGCAATCAGGCTCAGTCCCAGATGCGAAAACGAGATCGCGTCGTTCATGGTGACTCTCCAGGGGGATTTCAGAGTGCCGAACGCAGCGCGGCCTT
>CALMXT010000040.1 GCA_937871125.1 uncultured Zoogloea sp.
TGCACCGGCAGGCGGATGGTGCGCGACTGGTTCATGATCGCCCGCTCGATGTTCTGGCGAATCCACCAGGTTGCATAGGTCGAGAAGCGAAAACCCCGCTCGGGATCGAATTTTTCGAGGGCATGGATCAGACCGAGATTGCCTTCCTCGACCAGATCGAGAAGCGGAATGCCTCGATTGAGGTAGTGCTTGGCAATATTGACGACGAGGCGCAGGTTGCGCTCGATCATCGTCTGGCGCGCCGCGAAATTCCCATCGCGCACCTTGCGCGAAAGGCTGAGTTCCTCGTCGGCGGTCAGGAGCGGATTGGCTCCGATTTCATTCAGGTAGAGCTGCGTGACGTCGCCAAGAAAGTCGGAATCGATCGAGGGCGCCGGAGCTTCGAGAAATATCTCGACCTCCGGGGGCAAATCCGCGTCCGTACCATCCAGTTCCTCAGGCGCTGCCGAATCGTACATGAAGCCCTCACTGCATTATGGGGAGAAACCCGGGCGGAGCAGATGCCGCGCCACACCCGTCGGGCCTGTGCTCACCCCAAAGCGCTGGGGCAAATTCCGGCTTCGATCCACTCAATCCAACCACCCTCGCCGCAATCCTGCCCTCTCCCCGACGATTCAGCGGGATGGCAAGTATTTACCCGGATCGACCGGCTTGCCCTGCCGGCGAATCTCGAAGTGCAGTTTGGGACGGTCGCTGTCGGTATCGCCCAACTCGGCGATCTTCTGGCCCTTGCTCACCGCCTGCCCTTCTTTCACCAGCAAACTCTGGTTATGGGCATAGGCGCTCAGAAAGCTGTTGTCGTGTTTGACAATCACAAGTTTGCCATAACCGCGCAAACCGGTGCCGGCATAAACAACCCTGCCACCTGCCGCAGCCAATACCGGATCACCGGATTTGCCTGCCAAATCGACGCCTTTACTGGATGTTTCGTTGAAACTGGCAATGATCTTGCCAGAAGCCGGCCAGCCCCATTCGATTTTGCTGTCGCCATTTGCAGCTTTTGACGTTTCCGGCTTGGCTGGCTCCGCCTTGGTTTCAACCTTCGTCTCCACCTTCGGGTCGGGTTTGGACTCGGGCTTTGCCTCCGGCTTTGGCTCGACCTTCGCCGCCACAATCGGTGCTTCGGGCTTCTGGGCCTGGGCCCAGGCTTGTTCCGAATACGGCAGCTTGCCGCCCTTCGGCTCGCGGCGCAGCCCATCGGCAGGGGCGGGAGCCACCACACCGCCGGCCGGTGCCGGATGCACTTCGACGCCGGAGGCGGTATTCACCGGCTTGGCAACGGCGCGCGAATCGGGCGGACGGACGCGAAGCTCCTGCCCGACTTCGATCAAGTTAGGGTTCTCGAGCCCGCTCCAGGCGGCAATGTCACGGTAGTTCTGCCCGTTCTCGAGAGCAATCCGGATCAGGGTGTCGCCGGGCTTGACGATGTAGTAGCCGGGACGCGCCACACGCGGCGGCTCGGCGGGAGCTTCGGACTGCGCCGGAGAACCCGGACGGGCCCGCTCGGAAACCGGTGCGGGCGACTTGGTGACACAACCGGCCAGAGTGAGGGCAATCAGGGCGCCGCTAAGGCTAAAACGGGACAACATCATTCGTTCAAGGTCAATCATTCTGTGCCTGGCAACAGCGGCACGAAGCGCACTGCGTCCAAACGTGTTTCGCGGAGGCCGCGGGGGGTGCGCTCGATGAGCACGAGATGCTGATCCGCAGTACCCACCGGGAGGATCAGCCGGCCGCCTTCGGCGAGTTGTTCGGTCAGGGCAGGCGGCACCTTGGGCGCAGCCGCCGCGACGATGATCGTATCGAAAGGTGCCGCTTCCGGCAGGCCGACGCTACCGTCGGCATGTTTCAGGCGCACGTTGGGCAAACGCAGGTGACGCAGGTTGGCGCGCGCCCGATCGAGAAGCGGACGCAGGCGCTCGACCGAATACACCTCGGTGGCGACGTGGGACAGCACTGCAGCCTGATAACCACAGCCTGTTCCGACCTCAAGCGTCTTGCCGAGTTCGCGGCCGGCGCGCAGCAATTCGATCATTCGCGCAACGACAAAGGGCTGGGAAATCGTCTGCTGCAACCCGAGAGGCAGGGCCGTGTCTTCATAGGCACGGGACGCCAGCGCCTCTTCGACGAATAGCTGACGCGGCACCGCCATCAGGGCGGCCAGCACGCGCTCGTCGCGCACACCCTGCTCGCGCAGGCGCTCGATCATGCGCGCACGGGCACGCTGAGCTGTTGCCAGGGCGGTTCGCAACACCTCGCTGGTCATTTATCCAGCCAGTCCCGAATGCCGGCAATCTGGCCGACGTGGGTCAGGTCGATCTGCAGCGGCGTGACGGACACATAGCCGTTGGCCACCGCATGAAAATCGGTGCCCTCGCCCGCATCCTGCGCCCCGCCGGCAGCGCCGATCCAATACACGGTTTCGTTGCGCGGCGTGGTCGATCTGATCACCGGCTCGGCCTTGTGACGCTTGCCGAGGCGGGTGACCCGGATGCCCTTGATCTGATCGAAAGGCAGGTCGGGCACATTGACGTTGAGCAGCGTCGGCTGCCGTACCGGCTCCCGCTGGAAACGTTCCACCAGTTCGCGTGCGATGCGCGCGGCGCCGGAGAAATCGGAGGCGCCCTTGGCGACCAGTGAGATCGCAATGGCCGGTACGCCGAGCAGAAAGCCTTCGGTGGCCGCCGCGACGGTGCCCGAGTAGATCGTATCGTCGCCCATGTTGGCGCCGTGGTTGATGCCCGACACCACCATGTCCGGCAACTCGTCGAGCATGCCGGTGACGGCAA
>CALMXT010000041.1 GCA_937871125.1 uncultured Zoogloea sp.
TTCACCGGCTTCCGCCACGACCTGCCGCGCTGGCTCGGCGGGCTCGACATGCTGATCCACCCGGCCGACATGGAAGGCCTCGGCGTGTCGCTGCTGCAGGCCTCGGCGGCGGCGGTGCCCATCGTCGCCAGCCGCGCCGGCGGGCTGCCCGAAGCGGTGCAGGACGGCGTCACCGGCATCCTGTGTCCGCCGGGCGACGTGGCCGCGCTGACCGCCGCAATCGACCGCCTCGCCGGCGACCCGGCCCTGCGCGCCCGTTTCGGCGCCGCCGGCCGCGCCCGCATCCTGGCCGAGTTTTCCATCGACGCAATGGTGGACGGCAACCTCGCCGTCTATCGCCGGGTGCTCGGCCAATGAAGATCGTCACCGTGCTCCACAGCATGAAAAGCGGCGGCGCCGAGCGCCACGCCCTGCAACTGATGCGCGGCCTGCGCGCCCGCGGCCACGAGGCGCGCTACGCCGGGCCGATGGACGGCTGGCTCGGCCAGCAACTCCAGGCCGACGGCTTCGACGGCATCGATCTGCCCCTGATCGGCCTCTACGATCTGCCCTCCATCGTGCGTCTGGCCCTCTACGCCCGCCGCATCGGCGCCGACCTGATCCACGGCCACCTCACCCGCGGCGCCTGGTACGCCGGGCTCGCCGCCCGACTGGCCGGCCTGCCCAACGTGGCCACCGCCCACGCCGACAACGCCGGCAAGCACTTCGGCCGCGCCGACCGCATCATCGCCGTCTCGCAGGCGGTGGCGGATTTCCTGCAGCGTCAGGGCTACGATCCGGCCCGCATCCGCATGGTCCACCACGGCATCGCCGACATCGCCGCGCGTCTGCCCGCCCACGCCCGCGAGACGACCCGCCGCGAACTCGACCTGCCGCTCGACGAACCCTGCCTGCTGATGGCCGCCCGCATCGTGCCCGCCAAGGGCCACGACACCGCCCTCGCCGCCCTCGCCACCCTCAAAGCCCGGCGCTGGACCCTGCTGGTGGCCGGCGACCACCGCGCCGACCTCGGCCCGCAGACGCAAGCCCTCGCCCTCGAACTCGGCCTCGCCGGGCGGGTACGCTTCCTGGGTCTGCGCGAGGACGTGCCGGCGCTGCTTGCGGCATCCGACGTCCTGCTCGCCCCGTCGCGCCGCGAAGCCCTGTCCCTCACCCTGCTCGAAGCCTCGGCGTGTTCGCTGCCCATCGTCGCCACCCGCGTCGGCGGCATCGGCGAAGTGGTCGAAGAGGGCGCCAGCGGTTTTCTGGTGCCGCCCGACGACCCGGCCGCGCTGGCCGCGGCCCTCGCCCCGCTGCTTGCCGATCCCGCCCTTCGCCAGCGCTGCGGCGCCCGCGCGCGGCAGCGCTTCGAAGCCGGCTTCACCGAAAACGCCATGTTCGACAAGACCGTCGCCACCTACCGGGAAGCCTGCGGAGGCCGTGCATGACGCGCGTGAACATCCTGATGTATCACCGGGTCGGTCACTTCCCCGGCCGCGTGAAGGCCCACGGCGCGCTGTATTGCCACCTGCCGCGCTTCAAGGCGCAGATGACGATGTTCAAGCTGCTCGGCTATCGGGTGATCGGCCTCGACGAAGCCGCCGCCGGGCTGCGCGGCGAAGCGCCGCTGCCGGCCCGCCCGCTGGTGCTCACCTTCGACGACGCCTACGTGGACTTCCTCGAACACGCCGCCCCGGTGCTCAAGGCTCACGGCTACCCGGCCACCGTCTATGCGGTGAGCGGCCTCGTCGGCGCCACCTCCAGCTGGGACGCCGGCGTCGGCCCCGAACCCGCTCCGCTGATGAACGCCGCCCAACTCCGCGAAGTGCAGGACCTGGGCTTCACCATCGGCTCCCACTCCAAAAGCCACCTGCGCCTCGCGGAGCAGAACGAGGCCTGCATCGTCGAGGAAACCGGCGCCAGCAAAGCCGCCCTCGAAGACCTCCTCGGCCGGCGCGTCGATCACTTCTGCTATCCCTACGGCAGCCACGACCTGCGCGCCGTCGAAGCCGCCGCCGCCGCCGGCTATGTCACCGGCACCACCTGCGAACGCGCCGCCGCCACCCCGCAGGACGATCTCCTGACCCTGCCGCGCAAAGCCGTCTCCCGCGGCGACGACGTCTTCGGCGTGGCCTGGAAACTGCTCGCCAAAAACACCCCGAAACGTCCGCCGATCCGACGCTGAAACGGCCCTCATCCGGCCCTCATCCGGCCCCTAAACACTCCACGCTGGAAGGCTGCGGCCGTCCGCGCCGATCGAGTCGAAAGGCGATGCCCCAGGCCCATTTGTCTTCGTCGTCGACGTGCTTGAGCCACAACTCGCAGCGGGCGGCGCCGGACGCGGGCTGGCAGCGGGTGCTGAGCAGGTTCCGGCCATCGCCCATGGCGGCAAGAAAACCGGCGAGATAGTCGCCGATGGTTCTGGCCGGCAGTTGCGGTGCGGCCGTCGCCGCATCGTACTCTCCCACCACCGGGCAAGCCGCAAACAACTCATG
>CALMXT010000042.1 GCA_937871125.1 uncultured Zoogloea sp.
GCGACGCCGCCCACAAGCGCATCGCCGACATGCTGGCCAAGGGCGAGAAGCTGCCCGTCGATTTCACCAACCGGGTGATCTACTACGTCGGCCCGGTCGACCCGGTGCGCGACGAAGTCGTCGGCCCCGCCGGCCCGACCACCGCCACGCGGATGGACAAATTCACCCGCATGATGCTGGAGCAGACCGGGCTGATCTCCATGATCGGCAAGTCCGAGCGCGGCCCCGTTGCCATCGAGGCCATCAAGGACAACAAGTCCGCCTACCTGATGGCCGTCGGCGGCGCCGCCTACCTGGTGGCCAAGGCCATCAAGTCGGCCAAGGTCGTCGGTTTTGCCGATCTGGGCATGGAAGCCATCTACGAGTTCGACGTCCAGGACATGCCCGTCACCGTCGCGGTCGACTCCTCCGGCACCTCGGTGCACAACACCGGCCCGAAGGAATGGCAGGCCAAGATCGGCAAGATTCCCGTCGTGACGGCCTGACCTCCACCTTCATCTCAATCGTTCCGCCCACAGAAAGCCCGGCCGGCGTGCCGGGCTTTCATATGCCGGCGCGGCGAGCGCCTCATACGGATAAGGGTCGCAACGAGGACACAATCCTCACTCCCTGATCCGGCGCCGCTGCGGGCTCCGACTCATCCCGAGTATCGTTCCTGCAGCTTGCATTATTGACATCCGGATGCGCACTCCGCTCGATCCCTACACGCTCGCCATGCACGATCACCGACTGAAGCGATCCCTCCACAGCCTGGGTTGGCTCGCCCTGCTTTACGGCCTGGTATGGTATTTCGGCGGCACGGTGGATTTCGGCCTGAGCCATTACCTCCCGCTGCACACCGCCATGGAAACGACTGCCGTCGTCATTTCCATGCTGATTTTCGGAATTGCCTGGAACGCCTATTCCGACGCCCGGCCCGGCAACATCGTGCTGCTGGGCACCATACTGCTGGGCACCGGCCTCCTCGATTTCGGCCACATGCTCGGCTATCGCGGAATGCCGGATTTCGTCACGCCTTCAAGCCCCCAAAAGGCCATCGTATTCTGGATGGGCGCACGCTATCTGGTCGCCGCCGGCCTGCTCGCCGCCGCCTTGCGCCCCTGGCAACCGATGCTCAGCGCCCGCAGCCGCTACAGGGTTCTGACCGGCGTCCTCGGCTATGTGGGCGCCCTCTACGCGATCGAATTGTTCTACCCGGCCCAACTGCCGATCTTTTTCATCCGCGGCCTGGGCCTCACCCCGCTCAAGATCGCCCTCGAATACGGACTCGTCGCCATCTACGGTCTGGCCGCCGTTGCCTTCTACCTGCAGGCACGCACGCGCCCGTCCTTCAATGCCAACGACCTCTTCATCGCCTCGGGGATTGCCCTGCTGTCGGAACTGTTCTTCACCCAGTACGCATCGGTCAGCGACATCTATAATTTTGCCGGCCACCTCTACAAGATCATTTCCTACGCCTTCATCTTCCGGGCCGTCTTCGTCGATAGCGTGCACCAGCCCTTCCACGCCCTGAGGGTGGCGCTCGCCAAGGAAAAGCTGTGGGCGGCTGAACAGCATTCCCTCGTTCGCACCCTCGACATGCTCGACGAAGCCGTGGTCGAGCTCCAGCCAGACGGTCAGATCATCAACGCCAACAGCGGTTGGTGGCAGCTCGCCGGCACCGCGCCCGCCACCAACCAGTTGGCCGACTCGGTCCACGCGGAAGACCGGGACGCCTTCCAGCAATGCCTGAAAAATCTGCAGAGCGGCCAGAAAGACGAATTCCACGGCCGCTTCCGCTTCATCGCCGATGCCGCCTACGAACGCTGGATGGAATGCCGCTTCGTGGCCGAACAGGACGACAACAAGCGCATCGTCGGCATCCGCGGCGTCCTGCGCGACATCACCAAGACCTATCTCCAGGAACGCCACATCGCCCACATGGCGCTGCACGACGCCCTGACCGGGCTGCCCAACCGGGTGCTGCTCGAAGACCGCATCGGCAAGGCCATCCAACTCGCCAAACGCACTCACAGCCGTGTCGCCATCTGCTTCATCGACCTCGATCACTTCAAGAACATCAACGACGCCTATGGCCATAAAACCGGCGATGCCCTGCTGCTGAGCATCGCGACAGCCCTCGAGAACAGCCTGCGCGACGGCGACACCGTGGCGCGCTGGGGAGGCGACGAGTTCGTCGCCCTGCTGCCCGGACTCGAAAGCCTCGACGACGCCCGCCAGGTCGCCCACAAGCTGCTCCACATCATGCGACAGAGCCACGATCTGGCCGGGCAGCCGATCAACGCCACCTTCAGCATGGGGATTTCCCTCTACCCGGACGACGGCGACAGCGTGGAAACCCTCCTCGCCCATGCCGACCGGGCCATGTTCTACGCCAAAGCCCAGGGGCGGAACAATTTCCAGCTCTTCGCCGAGATGTCCGCCAAAGGCCTGGGCAAGAAGGAGTTGTACATCCAGTCCCGTCTGGCCCAGGCCATCCGGGACGGCATGATCGACAGCTGGTTCCAGCCCCAGGTCAGCACGGAACGAAGCGCCGACGGCGGGCACCGGGTGATCGGCATCGAGGCGCTCGCCCGCTGGCACGACCCCGACCTGGGCTGGATTTCGCCCGCCACCTTCATTCCGATGGCCGAGAACCAAGGCCTGATTTCGGACCTCGGAAACCTCGTCCGCAGCCGGGCGCTCGAGCAGTTTCAGCGCTGGCGTGCCGCTCGCCCCGATCTGAGCCTCTCCCTCAACATCTCCAAACGCCAGCTGTTCGCACCGGAATTCGTCGCCGGGCTGATCGCCGACACCGCCAGTCATGGCATTCCGCCCGAATCGATCATCCTCGAAGTCACCGAATCGGTCGCGCTGCTGGAAGTCGAATGTGCCGAAGAACGCCTGTGCCAACTCGTGAGCGCCGGATTCACCCTGTCCATCGACGACTTCGGCACCGGCTACGCCTCCCTTTCCCAGTTGCACGAACTGCCGGTCGGCGAGCTGAAGATCGACATCTCCTTCGTCCAGCGCGTCCATACCCCCGACGGGCTGCGAGTCCTGCAGGCCATTGTCCATCTGGCCAAGGCGCTCGGACTGCGCACGGTCGCCGAAGGGGTTGAAACCGCCGCAACCGCCGAAACCCTGCGCGAACTCGAAGTGGACATCCTGCAGGGCTACCACTTCGGGCGCCCCGTTCCCGCCGACGAATTCGAATCGCAAATGCTTTCCAGCGCCCCGCCGGCGCAGAACAGCTGAGCGCCCGCCCCGAAGCCCGCCCCCGTGTTCCGCAAGCTCCGGATCGCCATCCTGCTTTTCATCCTCGCCACCGTCGCCGTCGGGCACTGGAAAAGCAGCGCCCGCGCCACCGCCTGGAACAGCACCCTGCACGCCACCGTTTACCCGATTGCCGCCGACGCTTCGCCGCTCACACGGCAGACCGTCGCCCAACTGAGCGCCGACGATTTCGCCCCCATCGGCGACTGGCTGCAAAACGAAGTGACCCGTCACGGCCGGCCGCTGCTGCGCCCGCTGGCGATCCGGCTGGCACCTCCGGTCGAATCCCTCCCGCCGCCCTATCCCACCGGCGGCAGCTCGCTGTCGGTGGCCGTCTGGAGCCTGCAGCTGCGCTACTGGGCGTGGCGTCACGACACGGCGCCGGGGCCGCGGCCCGACATACGGCTCTTCGTGCTCTACCACGACCCGACCATCGCGCCCACGCTCGACCACTCCCTCGGCCTCGAAAAAGGCCTGATCGGCGTCGTCAAGGTTTTTGCCGGCCGCCACGCACGGCAGCGCAACGCCGTGGTGATCGCCCACGAACTGCTCCACACCCTCGGCGCCACCGACAAATACGACCCGCTCAGCGCCCTGCCGCGCTTCCCCGAAGGCTACGCCGAGCCACAGCGCACCCCGCGCCACCCCCAGGCGCTGGCCGAAATCATGGGCGGACGGATTCCCATCGACGACCGCCGGGCCACGATTCCGGACACCCTTGAGCAAACGCGGATCGGTCCCCGGACCGCGGTCGAGACCAGACTGACGCCGCCCCCTTAGCGCCAACGCCGCAGCGCGCGGGTGAAAGCCGCCCAAGGTGCGCTATTCTTCAGACGACGCACCATAAGAATCAGGCAGGAGACGATGTCGTCAGAAAATTTCTCGGCGGAGGCGCAGCGCATCCGCCAGCGGACCGTGGACACGCTCCTGGCCGCCTTCTCCGAACTTTCCGAAGGCCTTCTGATCGTCGACCGGCAGGCCCGGATCGTCTGGATGAACGAAAAATATCACCGCCGTCTGGGCATCGCCGATCCGGCCTCGATCGTCGGCCTGCCGGTCGAGGCGGTGATCCCCAACAGCCTGATGCGCAGCGTGGTCACCAGCGGCAAGCCGATCATGCTCGACATCATGGAGTTCGGAACCGAATCCTTCGTGGTCATGCGCCTGCCGGTGCGCGACGCTTCCGGCGAGGTTATCGGCGGCGTCGGGGTGATGATCTTCGACGATCCGCGCCAACTCGTGCCGCTCGTTTCCCGTTTTCAAAGCCTGCGTCTCGAACTGGCCGACACCCGCCGCAAACTCGACGAAGC
>CALMXT010000043.1 GCA_937871125.1 uncultured Zoogloea sp.
TCCTGGTGGTGGACGTGGGCGGCGGCACCACCGACCTGTCGCTGATCGCCGTGCTCGAACGGGACGGCAATCTCGAACTGCACCGGGTGGCGGTCGGCGATCACATCCTGCTCGGCGGCGACAACATGGATCTGGCGCTGGCCTACGGCGTGGCGCGCAAGCTCGCCGGCCAGGGCACCCAGCTCGATCCGTGGCAGACCCGCGCCCTCGCCCACGCCTGCCGCGGCGCCAAGGAAACCCTGTTGGGCGACGCCAGCGTCGACGCGGTGCCGGTGGTCGTGCCGAGCCGCGGCTCCAAACTGATCGGCGGCTCGATCCGCACCGAAGTCACCCGCGAGGAGCTCACCCGCAGCCTGCTCGACGGCTTCTTCCCCGAAGTGGCGGTGTCCGACGCGCCGCTCAGCCGCGCCCGCGGCGCGCTCACCCAACTCGGCCTGCCCTACGCCCAGGATGCGGCAATCACCCGCCATCTGGGCGCCTTCCTGAGCCGCCAGCGCGGCGCCACCGCCGAACTCGAAGGCTTCGCCACGCCCCAGCCCGACGACGCGGGCTTTTTGCATCCGACCGCGGTGCTCTTCAACGGCGGCGTACTCAAGTCCGGACTGATCGCCGACCGTCTGCTCGGCCTCGTCAATCGTTGGCTGGCAGACGACGGCGCCCCGGCCGCGCGGCTGCTCGGCGGCACCGACCTCGACCTCGCCGTGGCCCGCGGTGCGGCCTATTACGGCTACGTGCGCCGCGGGCGCGGCGTGCGCATCCGCGGCGGCACGGCCCAGGCCTATTACGTGGCGGTGGAATCGGCGATGCCGGCCATCCCCGGCATGGAGCCGCCGGTGCAGGCCTTGTGTCTCGCGCCGTTCGGCATGGAAGAAGGCAGCGAGGCCGAACTGCCGCCGCAGGAATTCGGCCTGGTGGTCGGAGAGCCGGTGCGCTTCCGCTTCTTCGGCTCGTCGGTACGGCGCCACGATCAAGTCGGCACCCTGCTCGACTTCTGGGCGCCGGACGAACTCCAGGAACTCGAAGAAATCGAAGCCAGTCTGCCGGCCGAAGGCCGCCGCGCCGGCGAGATCGTGCCGGTCAGACTGCACGCGCGGATCACCGAAACCGGCACCCTTCAACTCGAAGCCCTGCCGGTGGGCGGCGCCGAACGCTGGAAGGTGGAGTTCGACGTGCGCGGCGACAGCTCGGCGTGAGGCCCGCCTCCCGACGCCCGTGCCCATGAGCCGCTACCTCGTCGGCATCGACCTCGGCACCAGCAACACCGTTGTCGCCTACGCGGCAGCCGGAGAGGACGAAATCCGGCTGCTGCCCATCGACCAGCTGGTCGGCCCCGGCGAAGTGGCGGCGCTGCCGCTGCTGCCGTCGGTGCGCTATCACCCCGCCGTCGGCGAACTCGACCCTGCCTCCCTGCGTCTGCCGTGGGCGAGCGCAGACGGCGACGCCACTACGCCGGTCATCGGCCGCTATGCCCGCGATCTCGGCGCCCAGGTGCCGGGCCGGCTGGTGGCCAGCGCCAAAAGCTGGCTGTCCCACCCCGGCGTGGATCGCAGCGCCGCCATCCTGCCCTGGGGCGCCGGCGACGACGTGGCCAAGGTCTCGCCGCTGACCGCCAGCGCGAGCTATCTGGCCCATGTCCGCACGGCCTGGGATGCGCGCTTTCCGGGCAACCCGCTGGCGGCGCAGGAAATCGTCCTCACCATTCCCGCCTCCTTCGACGAAGGCGCGCGGGCCCTCACCGTGGAGGCGGCCCGCCTCGCCGGTCTGGACCGCCTGCGGCTGATCGAGGAACCGCAGGCGGCTTTCCAGGACTGGATCTTCCGCCATCGCGAAGGCCTCGCTGCCGAACTGGCCGGTTCGCGGCTGGTGCTGGTGTGCGACGTGGGCGGCGGCACCACCGACCTGACCCTGATCCAGGTCGAAGCCGGCACCGGCGGCGAAGCCCCCAAGCTCACCCGCATCGGCGTCGGCGACCACCTGATGCTGGGCGGCGACAACATGGATCTGGCCCTCGCCCATCTGGTCGAGCAGCGCCTCGGCGGCACCGAACGTCTGTCGGCAGGGCGCTTCGCACAACTTGTGCAGCGCTGCCGGGCGGCCAAGGAGCACCTGCTGGCGCCCGATGCGCCCGACCGGACGACGGTCACCTTGCTCGGGGCCGGCGCCCGGCTGATCGGCGCGGCGCGCTCGGTGGAGCTGGGCCGGGCGGAAGTCGAAGACCTCGTGGTGGACGGCTTTTTTCCGCAAGGCGCCGCCGACGAGGCGCCCCGGCGCCGGCGAACCGGCATCGTCGAGTTCGGGCTGCCCTATCCGGCCGATCCGGCCATCACCCGTCACCTCGCCGCCTTCCTGCAGCGTCACGCCGGCGCGGCGCGGGCGGCCCTCGGTGCGGCCGCGCCGGACGCAGGCGCGCTGCCGGTGCCGGACACCCTTCTGCTCAACGGAGGCGTATTCCGGGCCGACCGCCTCGCCGCCCGCCTCGCCGACACCCTGGCCCGCTGGCGCGGTGCGGGGCTGCGCGTGCTCCACAACGACGCCCCGGATCTGGCCGTGGCCCGCGGCGCGGTGGCCTACGGGCTGGCGCGCACGCAGGGCAGCGGGCCGGCCATCGGTGGCGGCTCGGCACGCAGTTATTTTCTGCGCCTCGACGACGGCGGCCCGGCGGAGCGCGCCATCTGTGTGCTGCCCCGCGGCACCGAAACCGGCCGCGAAGTCCATCTGCCGTCCCACAGCTTTGCGCTGCGTCTCGGTCAGGCGGTGCGTTTTCACCTGGTTTCGTCGGTGGGCGACACGCCGTGGCAGGCCGGCGATCTGGTCGATCTGGCCGGCGACGACTTCATCCGCCTCCCTCCCATCGCCACCGTGCTGCCGGCTCCGGAAGGCAAGCGGCGCGAGGTGACGGTCCGGCTCACCACCGCCATGACCGAAGTCGGCACGCTGGAAATGCATTGCGTCGGCGCCGACGATCCGGCTCGGCGCTGGCTGCTGGCCTTCGAACTTCGCGGGGACAACGCCAGTCTGGACACGCCGGCCGTCGAATCGCCTCGCCTCGCCGACGCACGGGATCTGATCGAGCGGGTTTTCGGCACCCAGTCCCAGCAGGTGGACGCCAAGGAGGTGCGCGGCCTGCGCGCCCGCCTCGAACGTCTGCTCGGCCCGCGGGAAGCGTGGGAGATGCCACTGCTCAGGGCGCTTTTCGATGCGTTGATGGAACGGGCCGCCCGGCGCCGTCGCTCCGCCGAACACGAACGCACCTGGCTCAATCTGGCCGGCTATTGCCTGCGACCGGGGCTCGGTGCGGACCTCGACGAATGGCGCATCGACCGCCTCTTCGGCCTCTTCGGGCAAGGCATTCAATATGCGAACGAAGGCCGCAACTGGTCGGAATGGTGGACCCTCTGGCGTCGCGCCGCAGGCGGCCTGCCCGAAGCCGCGCAACTGGAGATCCTGGAAGTGCTCGCCGGCCATCTCGAGCAGGCCGACGCCGGCAAGCGCAGCCGCACGCCGGTTCTGGATTCCTACGACGACATGGTGCGGCTGTCGGCGTCGCTTGAGCGGGTGCCGACCCTGCACCGGATCGAAGTCGGCAAATGGCTGCTCGAGCGCCTGCAGCGCCCTTCCGAAAAGGCCCACACCTGGTGGGCGCTCGGCCGGGTCGGCGCGCGGGAATCGCTCTACGGCAGCGCCCACACCGTGGTGCCCGCCGAGATTGCCGCCGGCTGGCTGGAAGCGGTGCTGGCGCTGGATTGGAAACGGGTCGAGCCGGCCGCCTTTGCCGCGGCCCAGATCGCCCGGCTCACCGGCGACCGCTCCCGCGATCTGGCGCCCGAACTGCGCGACGAAGTCGTCCGGCGCCTGCTGGCGATCCGCGCGCCGCAGGGCTGGATCGCCATGGTGCGCGACGGCGCCCGGCTGGACGAGGAAGTCCGGCGCCGCAGCTTCGGCGAAGCGCTGCCGCCGGGGCTCAGCCTGATCGGGGCGAAATAGCGACGCCCGCGCGCCGAAACCGCCGGCTTGGGCTCGACGGCATCACGGATGCCTTACACACCGAAGTTAAATATAGGAAGCTTGCTATATAATTTCGGGATGTCGGAAACTCCTTCGGACGCGCCTCCGGCGCTCGACCGCTCCCTTCGCGAAGCAAACCTGTTCACCAACCTGATGCGCCTGTGCCGCATCTACCGCAAAACGGTGAATGACGCAGCCCACACCCACGGGCTGTCGGATGCCAAGATGCTGCCCATCGTGCACCTGAGCCGACTCGGCGACGGCGTGCGACAGGGCGTGCTGGCCGACGACATGGGCATCGAAGGGCCGTCCCTCGGCCGCTTGCTCGAACAACTGATCGCCGCCGGTTTCATCGAACGGCGCGACGACCGCGCCGATCGCCGCGCCAGACTGCTGTTTCTCACCGAGCGCGGGCACGCCATGGCGGCCACCATGGAGCGGCTGATCACCGCCTTGCGCAGCCAGCTCCTCGCCAAGGTGCCGGACGCCGACATCGACGCCACCCTGCGCGTGCTGGCCGCCCTCGATGCCGCCCTGCATCCCGACCCCGCCACCGATGTTTAGCTTCTTCGCGGCGCTGCGTTTCGACCGGAACGTCGCCATCTTCGCGTTCAACTGCTTCGCCGCCGCGATGCTGGCGCTCTTCGTCGGCTTCAGCATCGGCCTGCCACGCCCCTACTGGGCGATGTCCACCGCGCTGATCGTCAGCCATCCGCTCTCCGGCGCCGTGCGCTCGAAGGCGATCTACCGGCTCTTCGGCACCTTGCTCGGCGCCGCGGTGGCGATTTTCCTGGTACCGCCGCTGGTGGACTCGCCGGTGCTGCTGAGTCTGGCAGTGTCGATGTGGATCGGCGCCTGCCTGTTCGTCTCCCTGCTCGACCGCACGCCGCGCAGTTATCTGATGATGCTGGCCGGCTACACCGCGGCGATCATCGCCTTCCCCAGCGTCAATTCGCCCGGCAACATCTTCGACATCGCCGTCGCGCGCTGCGAGGAAATCTCCATCGGCATCGTGTGCGCCACCGTCGTTCACAGCCTGATCTTTCCGCGACCGGTCGGCGCTACGCTGCTGGCGCGCCTCGACGACTGGCTGAGCCAGGCCGATCAGTGGGCGCTTGACGTGCTCAAGGGCCGCAGCGCCGCCGAAACCGCCCGGGAAAGGCGGCAGCTCGCCGCCGCCGAAACCGAGATCCATCTGCTGTCCACTCACCTACCCTTCGACACTTCCCACCTGCGCGAAACCACCAACGTGGTACGCGCCCTGCACAGCCGCACGCTCCTCCTGATCCCGATCATCGACGGCCTGAACGACAGGTTGGGTGCGCTGCGCACCGACGCTCATCCGCTTGCGCCCCACGTGAGCCGGCTCATCGTCGAAGTGGCCGCGTGGATCGAGGGCGGAGCCAGCCTGGGCGCCGCCTATCGGCTGCGGGCCCGATTGAAATCCCTTGCCGCCGCCACGGCACGCAACGCCGATTGGCCCACCCTTCTCTCGTCCAGCCTCCTCACCCGCCTCGACGACCTGGTGGCCACCCTCAGCGACGGCCATGCGCTGCTCGAGCACACCCGCAGCGGCAAACCGCTTCCCCCCGCGCTCACCGACCTGCTCGCCAGGGTTGAAAAGCGCCCGATGCACCGGGACGTGGGCCTGTCGGCCCGCTCCGCATTTGCGGCGTTTCTGGCGGTCTGGCTCACCTGCGGCCTGTGGATCGTCAGCGGCTGGAAGGACGGCGGTACGGCCGCCATCGTCGCCGCCATGGTGAGCTCCTTCTACGCCAGTCTCGACGACCCGTCGCCCACCATCGTGACCTTCGGCATCACCACGCTGGTCGTGCTGCCGATCGCGGCGGTCTATGAGTTTTTCGTGCTGCCGCACATCAACGACTTCCCGATGCTGGCGCTCAGCCTGCTGCCCATCCTGCTTATGATCGGCGTGCTGTGGGCCAACCCCCGCACCCAGGCACCGGGCCTCGCGGCGATCATCGGTTTTTGCAACGGGCTGGCCCTGCAGGAAACCCTGACCCCGGATTTCGCCGAGTTCATGAACGTCAATCTGGCCCAGTTCGTCGGCGTGTTCATCACCGTCTGGGTCATCCGCGCCCTGCGCTCGGTCAGTGTCGAAAACAGCGCCCGGCGCCTGCTGCGCCACAACTGGCGCGACCTCGCCCACCATGCCCAGGCCAGCATCGCCTACGAACCCACCGCGCTGGCGGCGCGTCTGCTCGACCGCCTCGCCCTGCTCACGCCGAAACTCGCCGCGGTGTCCGCACAAGGCGAACTGAGCGGCATCGACGTTCTGCACGACCTGCGCATCGGCATGAATCTGGTCGCCCTCCAGAACGCCAGCCCGAACTTCGATACCCCGACCCATATGCTGACCCAGCGCGCGCTGGGCGGCGTCGGCGACCATTATTCGGCCCTCTCCACGGCGGACCGCCTGATCGAAGCGCCGCCGGCCCTGCTCGCCGAAATCGACACCGCGCTGCACGCCATCGCCCAGTTGCCCGCCTCGACGGCAAAGCTCACCGGTCTTTCCGCGATGGTCGGTTTGCGCAGCAACCTGTTCCCCAAGGCCGCGGCCTATCGGCCGGCCGACTCCCCGACCAGCGACGGACGCACGCCATGATTCGAGAAATGAATGTGTTCGGGGTGCTGATCTCGTCGATGTTGATCACCACACCCCTGACCTTCGCGATCACCTTCCTGATCCGCAGCATTTTTGTGCGGACGGGGTTTTACCGGCTGGTCTGGCACCCGCCCTTGTTCGACGCAGCCGTCTTCATGATCGTCTGGTCGATGGTCGTGCGCCTGCCCTTACCCTTCTAATAATTCGCCCAGTGAAGCCGATCCATCTCAAGCTCATCCGCGGTTCCGTGACCGCGGCCGCGGTCATTGTCGCCGTGCTCGCCTCCTATCGTGTCTGGACCTACTATCAGGTCGAACCCTGGACCCGCGACGGTCGGGTGCGCGCCGACATCGTGCCGGTGACACCGGACGTTTCGGGCCTCGTCACCAAGGTGATGATCCACGACAACCAGTTCGTAAAGCAGGGTCAGGAACTGTTCCATGTGGACACCGAGCGCTACCGGCTGGCCCTGCAGCAAGCCGAAGCCGCGGTCGTCACCGTCCGCGCCAAGCTCGAACAGGCCCGCCGCGAAGTCCGCCGCAACAAGCAGCTCGCCGGTCTGGTCGCCCAGGAAAGCGTCGAGCAGACCCACGAAAAAGTCGAACTCGGCGAAGCCAGCCTGACCCAGGCCCTCGCCGAACGCGATCTGGCCGCGCTCAATCTCGCCCGCACCCGGATCGTCGCACCGGTGGACGGCTACCTCAGCGACCTGTCGCTCCGCCCGGGCGGCTATGTCACCGCCGGCAAACAGGTGCTCGCGGTGGTGGATGTACGTTCCTTCCGCGTGGACGGTTATTTCGAGGAAACCAAGCTGCGCGGCGTAACGGTCGGCAAGCCCGCGAAGATCCGCATCATGGGGCAGGAGAAAGCCCTGCGCGGCCACGTGGAAAGCATCGCGGCCGGCATCGAGGACCGCGACCGCGCCAACGGCAACAACCTGCTGCCCAACGTCAACCCGGTCTTCAACTGGGTCCGCCTCGCCCAGCGGGTTCCGGTGCGAATCGCCCTCGACGAGGTTCCGGCGGATGTCCGCCTCGTCGCCGGCCTCACCGCCACCGTGGAAATCCTGACTTCGCCGAAGGACGAAAAGCCTTCGACCCAGGGCGAAGGCAGCCCAACGCGATGACGGCGCCGCGCACCTCCGGCATTGCTCTGGCCGTCGGCCTCGCCCTCGGATTGACCGCCTGCACCACCGTCGGCCCCGACTACCGCCTGCCCGACGCCGCGATGCAGAACCGCCCGGCGGCCCAGGCGGCCTTCGTCGGCGCCGACGCCCCAGGCGTGCGAGCCGATCCTTTGCCGGCGAACTGGTGGCGGCTCTACCGCGACCCGACCCTCGACGGCCTCGTCGCGGAGGCCTTCGCCGCCAATACCCGCTTGCGCGTCGCGGCGGCCAACCTCGCCCGCGCCCACGCGATCCTGCACGAGGCCGAATCGGCAAACGAACCGGTCGGGCAGCTTGGCGCTTCGGCGGCCCGCGAAAAAATCTCCGGCGAGTCCTTTCTGCTCAACAAGAACATCGCCCCGTTGAGCCTGGGCAACGGCGGCATCGCGGCGTCCTACCAGCTCGATCTGTTCGGCCAGTTGCGCCGGGCCACCGAAGCCGCCGAAGCCGACGCCGAAGCCAGTCAGGCCGCCGTCGAACTGGTCCGGATCAACGTCGCCGCCGGCGTGGCCCAGGCCTATGTCGAAGCCTGTTCGGCCGGGCAGCAACTGGCACTTGCACAGCGCATGCTCCAGGAGCAGACCGAGCGCCTCGCCGTGAGCCGTAAGCTGGTCGACGCGGGACGCGGCACCGAAACCGACATCAGTCGGGCCAAGGGTCAGGTGGAACAGGCTCGGGCAAGACTGCCGGCCTTCGAGGCCCAACGCAGCAAGGCGCTGTTCATGCTCGCAACGCTCACCGGCCATCCGCCCGCCGAGTATCCGAAAGCCGTTGCCGCCTGCACGCAACTCCCGCAACTCGCCTCGCCGATCCCGGTCGGCGACGGAGCGGCGCTGCTCAGACGCCGGCCGGATGTGCGACAGGCCGAACGCGGCCTCGCCGCCGCCACCGCCCGCATCGGCGTCGCCACCGCGGCGCTCTACCCTTCGGTCTCCATCGGGCTGAGCGCCGGACTCACCGGCGTGCTCGCCGATCTCGGCCAGCCCGAGACCCAGCGCTGGAGCGCGGGCCCGCTGATCCGCTGGACGATTCCCGGCGGCGTCGAGCATGCCCGCGTCGCCATCGCAAAAGCCGGTGCCGATGCCGCCCTCGCCCGCTTCGACGGCGCAGTGCTGGGCGCTTTGCAGGACACCGAAAACGCCCTCGCCGTCTATGCCCGCGAGCTCGACCGCAATGCGGCGTTGCGGGCTGCCCGCCACGAAGCGGCGGAGGAGGCGCACCACGCCCGCAGCCTCTACCGCGCCGGCCGCTCGCCCTATCTGGACGATCTGGACGCGCGCCGCGCCCTCACCGCCGCCGACGCCGCCGTTGCGGCCTCGGACAACCGGCTCGCGCTGGATCGGGTCGGCCTGTTCCTCGCCCTCGGCGGAGGATGGGAAGACGTCGGGACAAACGGCCCCGCGGTCGATCCGTCAGTCGCCGCCAAGGCGCCTTAGCGCCGTGACACCGAGGTTTCGCCGACGGCGAGCGCGGCCGGACTGCCGAAAAGCGCGCCGCGAACGGATTTCAAGGCACCCGGATGGCTTGTCGATGACGTGCCAGACAGTGCTCCAACTGGCTTTTGGGCACGCTTTGAATCCTGCGCAGGAGTTCGTGGGACACCTCCTCGACCCGATATCGGCCCCGCAACTCCTCTTCCAGCCGGACCAGCAGGCTGGCGGCCATTTCGGCATCGGCGAGCGCCCGGTGATAGCGGCCGGCCACGGGCAGCTGGGCGAATTCCACCAGAACGCCCAGCTTGTGGCTTGGCGCCTGGGGCATGAGGCGTCGCGACAGAAGCATGGAGCAGGCAAACTCCTGACGCCTTTTTCGGCCGATGCGCGCCAGTTCCGCATCCCAGAACTTGCAGTCGAAGGACGCGTTGTGCGCCACCAGCGGATGGTCGCCCACAAAATCGGACACCTCCCGCATGACCTCGGCCGCCATCGGCGCCGCGCGAACCATCGCGTTGGAAATCCCGGTCAACGCTTCGATGAACGACGGAATCCGCACCCCGGCATTCATCAGGCTCTGGTAGCGGTCGACCACTTTGCCGTCCTGCACGATGACCGCTGCGATCTCGGTGGCACGGTCGCCCTGCGCAGGCGACAAACCCGTCGTTTCAAAGTCGATTACAGCCACAAGTTCCACAACATTTTCCTTTCAGCGCGATCCCGGTCCGTCGCGACGACGCCCAGCCGCATTGATGCCTTCCGAGCATTGGAAAGAAGCATTCCGCTCCGCAAGATCTGGCGCGGACGGATGATCGACGGCCGCGCGCACCTGGCCGGAAGCGGCGTTCGTTCGTCTGTCGATGCCCTCCGCCCGGCTTCGCGAAGCCCACCCGGGAAAGCCATCCCGGATACATCCCGATACAAAGCGTTTCATCGCAGCTACGTTTCCGGGGCGCCTTTCAAGCGAAGATAAACCCATTCCCTAAAACCGACTGCGACACTCGGAAACACCATGACTTACCTCGACAATTTCCTTTCGGCCATGCATATCCAGAACTTTCTTGCCGCCTCGCGGAGATACCTCGCCCTCGACAACAACCGGGGAACCGTAACCCAGCAGCTTTCCGCTGCATCCATGCGCATCGAGCGCGACCGGCTTTCCCCCAACGCATACCGCAAAATGGCCCAGTCGCTCTTTCTCGCGGCCGGTTTGGGCGCCTTTGCCGCCGGGCCGGTCATGGCCGATCCGGGCTGTGGCCCAATGGGTCAGAATCACGAACATCACGCAAAAATGCTGGAGCAGCATCACAAGCAATTGCACGACGCGCTCAAGCTGACCCCGGAACAGGAGCCGGCATGGAACACGCTGATGTCCACCGAGCAGCAGAAACGCGTCACCGCCGGCGCTCGAAGCGAAGACTGGAGCAAGCTCAAGGCGCCTGAGCGCGCCGATAAAATGCTCGAATTCGCCAAGGCCCGTCAGGAGCAGATGAGCGAACACGTGGCGGCCCTGAAGGCCTTTTACGCCACGCTGACTCCCGAGCAGCAACAGATTTTCGAAGATCACCACGCCGCCCCCCGCCGCGGCATGCGCGGCATGTCGGCGCCGAAAATGCCCGGAGCAGGCAAGGCAGACGCCAAGCCCTGATAACCGCCAGCACAAAGAAGCAGCCCGGCCGTTTTTGCCGGGCTGTTTTTTTATGGCCGAGGCGGAATCACTTGCTGTCGAGGAGTTGGATTTCAAAAATCAGCGTGCTGTTCGGCGGAATCTTGCCCAGATCGCGGGAGCCATACCCGGTTTCGGGCGGACAGGTGAGCTTCGCGGTTCCGCCGACCTTCATCCGCTGAACGCCCTGCGTCCAGCAGGGAATCACCTGATTGAGCCCGAAGCTTGCCGGCTGGCCACGCTTGAACGAACTGTCGAACTCGACCCCGTTGGTGAGCGTGCCACGGTAGTGAACGGTGACCTGGCTGGTGGCCGTCGGCGTGGCGCCCTCGCCCAGCTTGACATGCTCCACCTTGACGCCGGACGGCAGGGTTTCGGTAGTCGGTGCAGCCTGCGCGGCACTGGAAACGATGAACAGGGAAGCCAGAACGGCCCGGGAAAAAACTCGCATGGTGATGCTCCGGTGGGTGGATTTGATCATTTTAACGGGCCGCCGCAACGGGCCGGGTCGGAAAGCCCGGTGCATTTTGCCTGAAGGACACGGGTTTCAGCTTTTTCGCGGCCAGTACCAGCTCGGTATGCCTTTTCTGCCTCCGCCAACGCCCTGCTTGTAGCGGCTGCGCAAGTGGCCATCGACGGCCCCGATCCACGGTGCCAGATGTTCGTCCGCGAGTTCGTAATCGACAAACAACTCTGGCAGCCGATAGCCGAACCAGCGATACGCAGCAAGCAGCCGGACCGTCGTTTCGGCCTCTTCGAGCGACGCCTTTCTGGCCGACTTGGGCAGGAAATCCAGCGTGATGCGCTTGCCCTGATTGGCGGCATAGGCCCAGGCACGCCAGACGCCATCGATGGTTTCGTTCTGGGAGGCCATGGGCGCCATGGAAAACACATGCTTCAGCGGCAGCGACAATTTTTTCAGACGGTCGAGTTGCGCGGCCCTGGCCAACTGCTCCTCCGGAACATAAGGCGTAAAGAAGCCGTCGCCGCAATCCGCATGCAGCATGAACAGCGACAGCAGGGCTTCGAGCCGGTTGTCGCCCGACATCTCGGCAATCTGTTCCAGGTAGGCGGTGCCGGCGGTGATCTGAAAGCCGCTCGCCTCAACCGGCGGTTGAGGGGATTTCATCAGCGCCACCACCACCCGATGTTCGTTGGGCGTGAGTCCGGCCACCACGCCTTCTTCGTCCCGATGGCCAAAGCGCCCTGCCCGACCGCCGATCTGCTGCAGCAGCGAGACCGACAGATCGCCTCGCTTCACCCCGTCGTATTTCTGGACGGCGGTGAATACCACGCGCTGGATCGGCAGGTTCAAGCCCATCCCGATGGCGTCGGTTGCCACCAGGATGTCCGCGTCGCCGTCGGCAAACCGATGCGCCTCCCGCTCCCGCACCTCCGGCGACAGCGCGCCGTAGATGCAGGCCACCGACTTGCCGAGACCCAGCAGATCGTCGCGCAGATTGAGGGCATCCCGCCGCGAAAACACGATGAAGGCATCGCCCGGCTTGGCCCGCCGCAGAGCGCCGCCGGGATTGGACGCCAGCGCCTCGCCGACAACCAGCGGATGTTTGCGCGTCTTGCGGCGAATTTCCAGCGTCAAACCCAGGCGCGCGGCCAATGCCACGATCGCCGGCTCGGCAGACGACGCGCCCAGCAGCCATACCTCGCGGGCATTGGCACCGACCACCGCCTGCGTCCATGCCCAGCCCCGGTCGGGGTCGCTGAGCATCTGGATTTCGTCGATGACCGCCACTTCGACCTCGCGGACCGGATCGAGCATCTCGATGGTGGATGCGGTCACCCGGCTGCCTTCGACGATGCGTCGCTCTTCCCCGGTGAGGAGCGAGGCGCGGACGCCGAACTCCTCGTTCAGGCGCGTGAAAGCCTCCAGTGCGAGCAGGCGCAGGGGGCCGAGATAGACGCCGGACGAGGCGACCGCGAGACGCTCGAAGGCATCGTGGGTCTTGCCCGAGTTGGTCGGGCCCAGCACGGCGATCAGCTTGCGGGTGCGGCGGCGCGCGGGGTAGGTGTCGGGGTAGTCCGAGAGTTTGACCGAGCGGCCGATCTGTTCCGCCAGATCCCGGTGGCGCCGCTGGGCGCGCATGTCGTTCAGGGACTGGCGCAGTTCTACCCCGACCTTCCCCAGCTCCATCTCGCCGCTCGCCCAGCGTTCGCGCAGCTTGCGGAGATTGGGCTGCAGCTTCTCGGCGGCGCAGGCTTCAAGATAGGCGGTAATCTCGGCCAGAGCGGATTCGAGCGCCTGCTCCAACTTGGCGCCTTGCGCCTGCAGCATGGCCTGCTCGGCGGCATTGCGCGCGTCCTCGCTCAAGCGGCGCCATTGCACCTGCTGTCCGAGGCAGGTTTCCGGGAGGTATCCGAGGAGCCGGAACGCCTCCCCGAGAACAGCCGCCCGGCGGCCAGCCGCGAGCCACACCCGGTTGCTGCTGAGCGTTCTGGTGATGCGCAGATCCGTTGCCGGAGAGTGCGTCGAAGCGTCGGCGTCGATCATTTTGGGGGGGCGCAATGGGAAGGGTCGAATACTGAAGGAAACAGGCGAGCGGCGGATTATATTCAATCGCCGGGATTGCCGAGGGTTCGTTCCCGTTCGCGGCCTTCGCCGGCGAGAAATGACTTCGATCCACTTGCCAGCCGGCGCGATCAGGCCTGTCGGTCGGTCTCCCGTTTCGCGGCGCCAGGTCGAACCCCATCGCCTCGATTTCGTATCCTCTGTCGACGCAGCCACAGACAGGCTCCGACAATCAAAAGGCTTGCGGCAAAACGCAGCAGTCCCGCCAGTCGCGTATCGGCCTGGAGGAGTCCCCAGCGCCCGAGAATTTCGGTCCAGTCGTGCTCTCCGCCGCCGACGAGCGGCAGGATCTGCGTGCGGGCATCCGCCATGTAGCGGGCGACATTGAGCAGGTTTTCACCCAGCCACACCAGCGCCGCGGCGAAACCAGCGGCTTGTCCGCGACGCTGGAAGTGCCACGCAGCCGCCGCCGGGAAAGCCAGCTGAAAGAGCGTGCCGCCGTACACCGCCAAACGTTCGCTGAAAAAGCCCAGCAATGGATGCCCCGCCTCGTGGAAGGCAAGATTGGCGCTATCGAGAATCGGCACCCAGGCTTGACCGCCAAGGTAGTGACAAGCCAGACAGGCTATGGCGAATGCGACAACGGCAAGCAACGCCGCGCCCGACACCGCGCCCCAAGCGGCAGCATTGCCCGTGAATCGGATTTCACCTTTCATTTGAGCGGACTCCGTTGGACAAATGCAGACGACGCAACGATGGGGCCAAGCTTTGCAGGCATGCGCAGCCGGAAAAGAACGCCGATCCGGCGCCCGACGTAAAAACGCCCCCGATGTCCGGGGGCGTTTCATTTGCCAGCGGCTACTCGGATAGCTTACGGCAGCGCAATGATGTAGGTCGCGCCGAGGTAGCTCACGTTCTGCTTCGGATTGAGGTAGACCGTGGTGTTGTCGGAAAACACGAAGGGCGTGCCGTTGTAGCCCCAGGTCCACTCGTTGAGCGTGGTGTGCTGATGGATGAAGTCCACTCGCACGGCCGAATTCTTCTCAAGAGCGTACTTGCCGAACATCCGGAGCGTGACTTGCCTGTAGGTGACATCCGGCAGGCCACCGGAAGCCGCCAGGAAAGCCACGTTGGCGGCCGAAGCGGATGCATCCAGATCCTGCTTGTATTCATCCTTGTCGATGCTGAGAAGCACGTCTGCGCCGACAGCGAGTCGACTGGTGGGCTTGCCGGTCAGGCCAAGACCCAGGGTGTCGCTCTTGTTGCGCAGGGCCGCCATGTAGCCCGTGGAGTGATCCACATGCATGGTCTGGTCGCCCCGTGACCAGAAGCCGGTGAGCTTCCAGGCATCCGACAACACGTAAGCCGCATCGATCCCGTAAAAGCCCATGTAACTGGCCTTCAGACCCTTGGTGGTCGGAGACGAGAACTTGTCCTCGCCCCATTCGGCCATGAACTGCACGGACAAACGGTCAGTCGGAGCCCAATCGGCGGAGGCCTTCACCTTGTCCCGCCTGCGGTCGGCCATGGACATGGGGAAGATGGCCGTGCGGGAATAAATTGCGGAGTCGGACATTGAGGTTACGCCAAGACCCGAGTTCGGCTTGAGCCAGCTGGAGCCGGAACGGTCGCTGCTCTGGTAGCCGATGGCACCGCTGAGGGTCTCGGTCATCGCACGCCGCAATTCCATGCGATAGCCGCTTTCCTCGGTTTTCTGGCGCAGCCCACTGAGGCCGGCGACGGAATTCGTGGAAACGAAGACGCCGCGATCGATCGACTCGTAGTCCACGCCGACGGTTGCCCGATAGCCGGCCGGCAACTGATAGCTGGCTTCGGCCTTGCCGTTCAGACGCTTGGGCGAGTAGTTGCCGTTGGTGAACTGCTTGGTGCCCTCGATGTTGTACCAGTCGATGGGGGTCTTGTCGTTGCGGTCTTCGTAGCGGACGTTGGCGAGCAGCGACAGCTTCGAAATCGGCCGGGACGTTACGCCGAGCTGATACAGCGCCGTATCGACCTCGCCGCCGAGATTGCTCCGCCCGCTGGGCGCCCCCGTGAAGGCTGCATAGCTGTCGGTCTGGGTGGCGTGTGTGAAGGCGTACTTGAAGTTTGCCTTGGTCGTCGGCGTGATGGCGTAATTGCCGCTCAGGTAGATCTGGTGAGCCTGATTGTCCGGTGGCAGCGCGATAGGCAGTTGCAGGATGCTGCGCAACTGGGGGGTCAGCGCTGGCGACATCGGCGCGCCGAGCGGGTTGCTGAGATTGCCGTTGATGGTCGCGCCCATCGAAGTGAACTGGTTGTTGTAGAAGGAGCCGTAATAGCCGCCGGACAACATCAGTTTTTCGGTCGAGTAATTGAGCTTGGCCTCGAACTGCTGGGTGGTGGAGTTGATTGGCTCGGGGAGCATCAACAGTGCCCACTGGGTACCCGAAGCGGGACAAACCGGGCTGGGTGCGGCACCCGACGTGCACTGGAAGCCGTTGCCGAACATCCGCGCGCCGTTCTTGTCCTCGTTCCGGAAACTGGCTTCGAACTGCAACGAATTGCTGAGCCACTTCTCGACCGCGACGGTGGTGTTCTTGCGCTTGAGTTCGAGATTCAGCTCATCGCCGCTGCCGGCCGTGGCGAGACGCGATACCACCGGGGCGTTGCTGCCGGCGCCGACCAGGCTGGAGTTGATGGTGCGCGGGTCATGCCGGACCATCTCGTTGTATTCGAACGAGTATTTCCAGTCGCCCTGCTTTTGCTGCCCAAAGCGTATTTCGCGCGTTTCCAGCCCCAGATCGCGCCCCTGCAAGGTGGTCCAGGTGCCGGTGGCATCGTCGCGCTTGATGAAGTCCAGATCGAGCAGGAGGTAGCCGTCCTCGCGGCGCAGACCGCTGTATTGGCCAAAGAAGCTGCGGTCCTTGGACGAATTGGTCACACCGGCCGCGCCGACGGAAACGCTGCTGTCAGGGCGCGCCAGGGCGGCAACATCCTCTTCAGCGTATGCAGAGCCGAAAGCGGAAAGCAGGGCCAGCGCAACGATATTGAGGCTGAAACCCGGGAGTGTTTTCAAGGTTCTCATGATGATTCCCCCTCTTCTCTCAACGCAGGTTGAACTGCGGAGTCGGATTGGTTGCGCTCGGGTTGTTGCTGCCGTGCACCTGGGTGTGGCAGTTCAGGCAACCCCGTGCCTGGGTGTAGTTGATGCCGGACTTGCCGCTCGTCGTCGCACCGACCATAGAGAGCGGCTGCCCTTGGCCCCGCAATTGAGCGACTTGGCCACCGTGCGGCGTATGGCACTGATGGCAGAGGAAAGGCGGACGGGCCTTGAGCAGACTTTCGGCGACGGTGCCGTGGGGGTTGTGGCAGTTGCCGCAATCCTCATTCACCGGCTCGTGGCTATGCACGAAGGGGCCGCGCTTTTCCATGTGGCAGGTGTAGCAGGTTTCGACGACGCTATCGCGCTTGACCAGTTTGGGTCCGATGGAGCCGTGGGCGTTGTGGCAGTCGGAGCACGCGACCTTGCCTTCCAGAACCGGGTGGTGGGACGGCTTATTGACCTGGGCGCGCTGTTCCTTGTGGCAGGTGAAGCACACTTCGGGCTGGGTGCGCTTGTCGGCAACCTTGTCCTTGGCAGTGTGCAACTGGTGGCAGGACGTGCAGGCCACGTCGGCGCGCTCGTGGGCGCTGCCTTCCCAGTGCGAACGCTTGGAATCCTTGCGGTGGCAGGAAATGCAGGACTCGTTGCGGAGGGCTACCGGGGTGGAAGAATTCTTGGCGAAGTTGCGGTCCGTGGGCGGACGGTCCTTCAGCTTGGCCGGATTGTTGGTGTGCAGGTCGCTGTCGCCGTGGCAATTGGTGCAACTGGGCGCACGACCGTCGGCGACGGTGCCGTGCTTGGTCTTGCCAATGTGCAGAAGCTTGGGTTCGTCTGCCTCATCGTGACAGGTGGTGCACTTGGCATCGCCTTTGAGAACCAGATCTTTGGCGGGCGGCTTGCCGCCGGCTGGGGTGGGGGCATCGGCAGCCAGGGCGGCCGAGCTGCCGGTGATTGCCCCGAGCAGGACGCACGTGGCGAACAACTGTCGCAAGAATTTCATTTTTTCATCTCCCTATTACTGCGATCGCTAGCCGGGAAGTCCTGCAAGGTGGACTTCCCTTGTGTGACACGCTTACTTGCCGAGGGACAGAATCCAGTCGGTCAGATTCTTGATTTCGGCCTTGTCCTTGGTCTTCAGGACTTTGTGCTCCTCTTCCTTACCGTCGTCGAACTTCACCATTTCGGCGGAAGTCAGGTGGTGGATGAGCTTGGCTTCGGCATCGGGCTTGCCCTTCATCGACTTCGAGATTTCGGTGAGGGACTTGGCTTCCTTCTTCTTATCGACGGCATGGCACTTGGTGCAGCCTTCCTTCTTGGCCAGCGCCTGGGCGGCATCGGCGTCGAAGGCCAGCGCATTGGCGGACAGGAACAAGCCGGAAGCGCAGAGGCCGGTCATGGCGGCAAGGGATCGGAATTTCATGCGGGTTTCTCCTTGAGGACGATTTATAGGTTTGCTGAAACGGAAATCAGTGCTCGTACCAGCCGGTGATCATCATCTTGAACAGGCTGGATACTTTCGGGCCCATGGTGCCCAGGTAGATGTGGCTGACCGCGAAGAGGATGACCACCGCGGCGCAGATGTAATGGAGCAGCGCGATGGGCAGCAGGCCATCCAGGCCGAACAAGGTGTCCGGCGCAAACTGGGGATACATGAAGACAAGGCCCGTCACGATCATCACCGGCAGTACCAGATACATGATCGTCCAGTACGTGATGGCCTGCAGCGCGTTGAAATTGACTTCCGGCGTCGGCGGAAAGGGTTCCGGCTCACCCTTGAAAATCCCGAAGCCGTAATACTGCATCTGCTTGATGCAACGGCCGAGGATGCCGGGCGGCTTGGGCACGTATTGCCACCAGTTGCCGGTGACGATGTTGCCGACCACGAAGATCACCCACAGACCGGCAAGGACGATGCCCGCCACGTTGTGAATGCGGGCCGCCAGCGAGAACTCCACCAGCGGCAGGTTCGGATCGGAAAAGTGCACGCTGATGCCGGTGACCGACAACACGATGATTGCCAGGGCATTGCTCCAGTGCCACAACCGAATCCACGGGCGCAGCATATAAACACGATTAGTCATGGTTTTTTCTCCGGCGCAGGCTGGTCATGATGGCGCGCACAAGGCCGTGGCCGATGACGCCCAGCACCGTTGCGACAAACAGACCGATCAGGATCAGGTCGAGGGTCGGATTGCGGGTTGCCCCGAGAACATAGTTGTGACTGAGGATCGCGCTGTTGAGGAAGCCGTACTTGTTCTGCTCTTCCTTGGCCAAATGGCGGTAGAGGCGCGCGTTCAGCGAGGTGTTGGCGCTGTGGCAGGTGGCGCACTTCTTCTCCGCCTTGTCCTTGTTCTGGATTTCGTGGGAGAGGGAGAGCTTCTCGTCGGTCGGCGTGTGGCACTCGATGCAGCGCACGGCCTTCCAGTGCAGACGGGTATTGGGCAGCCAGTCGTGGATGTCGTCGATGGCCGGACGTTTCTTCTTCTCCGGCGCGATCTTCGCAAACGCCAGATCGGAATCGTGGCAATCCAGGCAGATCTTGTTGTCCTGGGCAACGATCTTGTGCGGATCGCCCAGCTTGGCGGCCAGGGTCATCACGTGGGGATCGTGGCAGGTAGCGCAGGTGAATTTGTCGCTCAGGTTTTCGGCATGCACCGATTTGTCGAACTGGCGCTCGATGCGCATGGCCTTGCGGGCATGGCAGTCCTGGCACTCGGTCAGACTCTCCTTGGCCTTGTCCCCGTGGGGATGCTGGTCGTAACCGTCACCGTGGCACTTCGTACAAGCCATCTGTCCGTGGTCGGATGCCGTGTAGGTATCCACATCGACCAGGTAGTTGCGCAGTTTTTTTAGATCCAGCCCTTCCTTGGGTGGCTTCTTGAGCCCCGCTTCGGAATGGCACGCCAAGCATTCGCCGTTGGCTGCATGGATCTTCACAAGCTCTTCCGGCGTGGGAGGAGGATCGTCGGCAAAGACCGGCAGCACGACCATCAAGGCCAGCAGTGCCACGGCTCCGCACAGTTTCTTTTTCAAATGGCCTAACACTTCGACTCCTTAAACTGCGAACCCGGCGGATTATCGGCTTTCACGTTTATTTCAAAATGTATCAGTACCCCTAATCTGCGTCCACTTGATGTAGATCAAGCATCGGCGGTCCTTTGGGCGTGGGTTTTGGACACCGGAAGCGCGCGCTTGCAGCGCCTTGGAAAACCGAAACCCGGACCTGCCATCAAGGCAGATGAGCACATGAAACGCCACTCGCATTTTGTCGAAGCGCCCGCAAAAACGGGATCCGCATAGGCATTCCGCGTTTTATTCGAGCACCTCCACCGGCATTCCGACAACCAGTTCTGCCATGCCTTCGGGGATCACGTTCTGCCCGAAGATCACGCCCTCCGGCGTCTTGCGATAGCGCGCCAAAGTGCGCAGCGGTTCCTGATCCAGGCTTTTGCTTCCGGTCGCAGGATCGACGGTGGTAAACACGCAGCGCTCGCAGGGCTTGGCGATACGGAAGGTGGCACCGCCGATGCGGATGCGCTTCCAGCCGTCCTCGGCGAAGGCCTCGACCCCGCTTACCACGAGGTTAGGACGGAAACGCTCCATCGCCAGCGGACGCCCGACTTTCGCCGACAAGTCGTCCAGCGACGCCTGACCGATGAGCAGCAGCGGAAAGCCGTCGGCGAAGGATAACGGCACGGCCGGATCAAGCTTTACGCGGCGAGCCGTCGCTGCGCCGGTCCACAGAAACTTGAGCCGGGTGCCGACGAAGCTGGAAATCCAGTCGTCCGCCTCGGCGGCCCCCTGCCAGGCGGGAAAGCTGTCGCTCCATACCTTGGTTTCGAGAGGCAGGGTGAAGGCCGTGTTGGGCACGAACAGATCGGTGCGGCCCGCAACGGAAAGGGTCACCCCATCGTCGCTGGGCGTCGCCCCGACCGTTACCAGTTGCGGATAGGTCCGACCGGTGACGAAATTTCCGGCGCGATCGGCAACCATCCAGTTGCGATCGAAGGGCAGGCCCTGCGGGCTCACCGGACTCGCGGCGAGAGACTGACCACGCATGGATTTGACGGGGTAGCGATAGAGCGCGGACAGCACGGAAGATATGCTCATGGGAGCCTCGAAAAATGCAAACGGACAGGTGGAAGGACGGAAAGAAGCAAAAGCCATTATCCTTGCAGCCTGAGAAGCGGAGCAAATCCGGCGCCCCGCTTCCGCGCCCAACCGCAATGGATTCCATATGACTTACGAAGAACACCTGGACGAAGTGACCACCCTGATTTTCGAGCGCTTCGGCCTCAGCGAGGCAGCTGCCATCAAGCTGGTGATGCGTGCCCAGGCCGACGGCTATTTCAGTGGCCACGACGACGATCCGTCCATCTGCACCCAGTTGCGTGCCGAGCAGGATGCCAAGCGGGTTTTCAAGCAATACAGCAAGCCGGTGGAAGAAGCCCCTGCCAGGTCGCGCCGCCCCGGCCCGCCGCGCTGAACGTGCCGGCTCCAATGAGAAGCCCTGGCTTGCGGCGGGCGCTGTTACTTGTCTCGGTGCTCGGCGCGCCAGCCTGCGCCGGTCCAGCGGTGCCCGCTGCGGCACCGACCACGCGTCAGGTGATCGTCGGTTTTGTCGATCCCACCGACGGCACGGCGCCCGCCGTCCTCGACACCTTGAGCAAGACGAGCGGCGTCGGTGTGAGCTTCGTAGCGTCGATCTCTCCTCGCAGCCATGCCTACCGGCTTAATTGCCCGGTCGACGATCCCGCGTGCAAGCGGGCCATCGAGGCGCTGAAGGTCAATCCACTTATTCAATACCTGAATCTCGATCAGAAAAAGGATTTCCGATGAAAGTCCGTGTCCGACTCTGCGCCGCCCTCGCCGGCATCGGCGCCCTTTTCGCCGGCCCCGCCACAGCCGTCGAGACGCCCGAAGCGCGGGTCATCGTCAAGCTGAAGGCCAGCTCTCCGCTCAAACAGATCCAGGCCGCCAGCCGAGTCCAGAGCCTTGGCCAACGGATCGGCATTACGGCCCTGATGATCGGCCAGCCGTCTCCCGAGCTGCAGGTCATGCGCGCCAGCGGAATCACCTCGGAGGCGCTGGCCGCCAAGCTGGCACAGCAATCCGACGTGGAATACGCGGTACCCGACCGTATCAAGACAATCCGCGCCCTGCCCAACGACCCGCTGTTCAATCATCAGTGGTACCTGCAGGCTCCCGACGCCACCCAGCCCGCCGCCACCGATGCGCTCGGCGCCTGGAACCTCACCGGAGGCAAGAGCGGCGTGGTCGTCGCAGTCGTGGATACCGGCGTGCGTTTCGAACACGAAGACCTGCGTGCCAAGCTGCTGCCCGGCTATGATTTTGTGCTCGACGATCTCAACTCCGGCGATGGCCAGGCCGGCCGCGATGCGGACGCCAGCGACCCCGGCGACTACCTGTCGACAGCCGACCTCGGCAACCTCACCTTGCGCGCCATGTGCGGCAACACCTCGACCACCCACAACAGTTCCTGGCACGGCACCCAGGTCGCCGGCATCGTTGCGGCAGAAGCCAACAACTCGGTCGGCATCGCCGGAATCGCCGGCGCCACCCGCATTCTGCCGATCCGCGTGCTCGGCAAATGCGGCGGCTACGACTCGGACATCATCGCCGGCATGCGCTGGGCCGCCGGTCTGGCGGTGCCCGGCCTGCCCGCCAACCCGAATCCGGCGCGGATCATCAACCTGAGTCTGGCCGGCAGCGGCACCTGCAGCGATGTCTACAAAAACGCAGTCGCCGAAATCCGCGCTGCCGGCACCCTGATCGTGGCCGCCGCGGGCAACGAAACCAGCCCGGTCGAAGAACCCGCCAACTGTCCGGGCGTCCTCGGCGTGGCCGGCATCCGCCACACGGGCACCAAGGTCGGATACTCAAGCTACGGCCCCGAAGTCGGGATCAGCGCACCGGCCGGCAACTGCGTCAATACCGGCACAGGCGAGCCCTGCCTCTACCCCTTCATCACGCCGATCAACTTCGGGCTCAACGGCCCGCTGGGCAACGGCTATACCGGCGTCTATGACGTGACGATCGGCACCAGCTTTGCTGTGCCGCTGGTATCGGGCACCGCCGCACTGATGCTGGCCGCCAACCCGGCGCTCAGCGAACCCGAACTGACGGCGCGCCTCAAGCGCGGCGCCACGGCCTTCCCGGTCGACCCAAGCCTGCCCATCTGCCCTTCCGTCACCAGCGACGGCCAGTGCAACTGCACCACCGCCACCTGCGGCGCCGGCATGCTCAACACCGCGGCGGCCGTCGCGCTGGCCTTCAACGCAACCGCCAGCATCGCCGTGTCCAGTTCGCAGGTCGTCGCCGAGACGGCCGTCACCCTCACCGCAGGCGACAGCCCGGCGCTGACGAGCTGGCAATGGAGCAAGCTCAGCGGACCGGAAGCCGGCCGCTTCGGCTCGCCCAATGCGGCAAGCACCACCTTCACCGCCACCTTGGCCGGCGACTACACGATCCGTCTGACGGTGACCGACGGGTCCGGAAATACGGCCAGCGCCGACACCGTCATCACCGTCACCGCCCCTGCCAAGTCCTCGGGCGGAGGCGGTGGCGCCACGGACTTCGCCAGCCTCGCCGGCATCCTGGCGTTGGCGCTTTTCGCCGCAGGCCGCCGCCGGGCCTGACCTACCGACGCGGAAGCTTCCCGGCTCCGCGTCCGCCTTGCTGGTCACACTTGCTTTTCACATCGCAGCGGACTTGATTAGAAGACTGTTTATTTATACAGTCAACTCATGTCCGCTGCACCGCTCCCCTCGTTTGCCGAGCTTTACGCCCGTTCCTGTTTCAGTTTTCTCACCGGCGCCTCTCATCCGGAAGAACTGATCGAACAGGCCGTCGCCCTCGGCTACTCTGCGCTGGCCATTACCGACGAGTGCTCGCTGGCCGGCATAGTGCGCGCCTATGCGGCATGGCGGCTGCAACCCGAAGCCCTCAAGCTGATCGTCGGCAGCAGCATCCGGCTCCAAGACGGGCCGACGCTGGTGCTCCTCGCCACCGACCGGGCCGCCTACGGACGCCTGTCCAGCCTCGTCACCCGCGGGCGGCGAGGCGCTCCCAAAGGCGCTTACCGCCTCACTCGCGCCGATCTCGCCGACGGCCTGCCCGGCTGTCTGGCACTGCTGGTGCCGCCCGATACCATCGACCCCGATTCGCAAGACCTCGCCGACGATGCCTGCTGGCTGGCCGAACGCTTCCCCGCCGCCACCTGGCTCGCCGCCCCGCTCCACCTCGGACCGGACGACGCCCTCCGACGCCGTCGGATCGCCGCCGCGGCCGCCGCCGCCCGCATTCCGGTCGCCGCTACCTGTGCCCCGCTGATGCACCACGCCTCGCGCCGACGCCTTGCCGACGTGCTCACCGCACTGCGCCACCGGCTCACCCTCGACGAAGCCGGCTACCTGCTCGCGGCCAATGGCGAACAACGCCTGCTGCCGCGGGAAGCGCTGGCCCGCCGTCACCCGCCCGAGTGGCTTGCCGAAACCCTCGCCATCGCCGCCCGCTGCCACTTCTCGCCGGCCGAGTTGCGATACGAATACCCTCAGGAGATCGTCCCGCCCGGCGCCACGCCCGCCTCCCACCTGCAGCGGCTGGTCGACCGCGGGCTGCGGCGCCGCTACCCGCCCGGCAACGACGGACATTCGCAGGTGCCGCCGCACGTTGCCGAGCAAGTGGAAAAGGAACTCGCCCTGATCGCCGAGTTGCACTACGAAGCCTTCTTTCTCACCGTCGAAGACATCGTCCGCTTCGCCCGCAGCCGGGGCATCCTGTGTCAGGGCCGCGGTTCGGCCGCCAACTCGGTGGTGTGCTACGCCCTGGGCGTGACCGAAGTCGATCCCGGCGAAGCCAGCCTGCTCTTCGAACGCTTCATTTCCCGCGAACGCAACGAGCCGCCGGATATCGACGTGGATTTCGAACACGACCGGCGCGAAGAAGTCATCCAGTACATCTACGCCAAATACGGCCGCGACCGCGCCGCACTGGCCGCCACGGTGATCCGCTACCGCCCCCGCAGCGCCCTTCGCGACGTGGGCCGGGCGCTCGGCTTCGATCCCGGCCAGCTCGATCAGCTCACCCGCCGCCTCGCCTGGTGGGACGGCCGCAAAGTAGCCCCCGAGCGCATCCGCGAAGCCGGCCTCGACCCGGACAGCCCACGGGTGCAACTGCTGCTCGAACTCGCCAACGAAATCGTCGGCTTTCCCCGCCATCTATCCCAGCACGTCGGCGGCTTCGTCATTTCCCGCGGTCCGCTGGCCGAACTCGTGCCGGTCGAAAACGCCGCAATGGAAGGCCGCACCGTCATCCAATGGGACAAGGACGACATCGAGACCCTCGGCCTCCTCAAAGTGGACGTGCTGGCCCTCGGCATGCTGTCGGCCATCCGCCGCAGCCTGCAACTCGTCGCCCGCTGGCGCGGCCAGCCCTTTGCGGTGACCGACATTCCCCGCGAAGAGCCGGCGGTCTACGACATGTTGTGCGCCGCCGATGCGATGGGCGTTTTCCAGGTGGAATCCCGCGCCCAGCTCAGCATGCTGCCGCGCCTCCGGCCCCGCAAGTATTACGACCTGGTCGTCGAAGTGGCCATCGTGCGGCCGGGGCCGATCCAGGGCGGCATGGTCCATCCTTATCTGAGTGCCCGCGAGAAAATCGCCCGCAACGAGTCCATCCCCTATCCCCGCCCGGAAATCGAACCAGTGCTGCGCCGCACCCACGGTGTGCCGATCTTCCAGGAGCAGGTCATGCAATTGGCGATGGTGGCCGCCGGCTTCAGCGCCGGCGAGGCCGACCAGTTGCGGCGTGCCATGGGTGCCTGGGGCCGCAAGGGGGATTTGCTCCGCTACCAGGAGAAACTCACCGCCGGCATGCTCGCACGCGGCTACGAACGGGATTTTGCCGACGCCCTGTGCCGCCAGATTCAAGGCTTCGGCAGCTACGGATTTCCGGAATCCCACGCAGCCAGTTTCGCGCTGCTGGTGTATGTCTCAGCGTGGCTCAAGTGTTTCGAGCCGGCCGCTTTTCTGTGCGGGCTGCTCAACAGCCAACCGATGGGCTTCTACGGCCCCTCGCAGCTCATCCAGGACGCCCGCCGCCACGGCGTCGAGGTGCTGCCGGTCGACGTCCAGACCAGCGACTGGGCATGCACACTCGAGCCCGCACCCGCCGCTGCCGGGCGCCCGGCAGCCCGCCTCGGCCTGCGGCTGGTGAAGGGCTTCAGCCCGGAAGCTGCCGAACGCATTGCCAAGGCCCGACAGTCCGGCACCTTTGCCTCTGTCGATGAACTGGCCCGCCGCGCCCGGCTTTCCAGCGCCGAACTGCGCACCCTCGCCTCCGCCGGCGCACTGGCCAGTCTGGCCGGGCACCGGCATCGGGCCTGGTGGGCCGCCGCCGGCAGTCAGGCCGCGCCGGGCATGCTCCACGACGCACCGATTCCCGACACCATGCCCGCCCTGCCCGCGCCGGCCGAAGCCCAGGATCTGATGTCCGACTATGCCCGCCTCGGCTTCAGCCTCGGGCGCCATCCTCTCAGCTTTCTGCGCGGCCTGCTCAGCGCCGAGCGCTTTCTCAGCGCCGCCGAGATCGCCGACTGCCCCGACCGCAAACTGGCCCGCGGCGCCGGCATCGTCACCTGTCGCCAGCGTCCCGGCACCGCCAAGGGCACGATGTTCGTCACCCTCGAAGACGAAACCGGCTGGGTCAATGTGATCGTGCGACCGGATCTCCTCGAAGCCGAACGGCGCATCCTGCTCGGTGCCCGGCTCCTCGGCATCTACGGCCAGATCGCCCGCCAAGGCAGCGTGGTGCATCTGCACGCCAAGCGGGTGGTGGATCGCTCCGCACTGCTCGGCCATCTCGCCACCCGCAGCCGGGATTTTCATTGATCCGACTTGTCGGCCGCCGGAATCCACAACTCGAAGACATTGCTCCCTTCGCCAGCCCGCCCTTCGATGTCGCCTCCATGCGCCCGCAGAATCGAACGGGTGATGGCCAAGCCCAGGCCCACGCCGTCGCCGGAGTTCCGACGCGCCGCGTCCACCCGGTAGAAGCGGTCGAAAAGCCGCGCCATATGTGCCGATGGAATCGGCTCGCCGGTGTTCTCGATCTCGATCCGGGCCGTCGTCGATCCGGACTCATCCCGCAGCATGTGCGCCCTTGCCACGATTTCGCCACCGGCTGGCGTGTAGCGCAGCGCATTGGAGAGCAGATTGCCGACGGCGCGGCGGAGCATCAGGCGATCCGCCGCCACCGGCGCCGACCCTTCAAGCCGCAGGGTCACGCCCTTGTCTTCGGCAAGCGCTCCGTAGAAATCGAAGAGCGCCGCCACTTCGTCGGCCAAGTCGAAGGTTTCGCGCCCCGGTACGATCAGGCCGTTGTCCGACTTGGCCAGAAAAAGCATGTCAGAGATCATGCGCGACAGGCGCTCGAACTCTTCCGCGTTGGATTCGAGCACCTCCCGATAGGCCTCGGTCGTGCGGCTCCGGGAGAGTGCCACCTGAGTCTGGGTCATCAGGTTGCTCACCGGCGTGCGCAGTTCGTGGGCCAAGTCGGACGAAAAGTCCGACAGCCGCCGGAACGACGCCTCCAGCCGGGCCAACATGTCGTTGAGGGATTCGGCCAGTTCGGCCAGTTCCACCGGCACCGCCTCGACCGGCAGCCGCCGGTCGAGGCGCTGGGCGCTGACCCCGGCGGCCTGTCGGCGCATCTCCCGCAGCGGCGCCAATCCCCTTCGGGCGGCGAACCAGCCCAGCAGGCCGGTCGCCAGCGAACCGCCAACCACCGTCAGCCACAGCGTGCGCATGAAGGCATCCATGAAGCTGCGGTGATGAGCGATGTCGGTCGCCAACGCCACGACCACCGGCGCTCCCTCTGCAATACCGGTGCGCGCCTCGGCGACGATGCCCCGGAAAGCCACCCCATCGGCTTGCCACACGTAGGGGTGACGATCGGCGCCGGGCGTGTGGCG
>CALMXT010000044.1 GCA_937871125.1 uncultured Zoogloea sp.
AGCCGATTCCTTTTGTGGACAAGGTGGTGTTCACCCGCGAGAAGGAGAGCATTCCGTACTGGAACAAGTTTCTTCAGGGTTATTACGACGCCTCCGGCGTGTCGTCCGACAACTTCGACCAAGCCGTGCAGATGGGCGGGCAGGGCGATGTGGCCTTATCGGACGAAATGGTCGAGAAGGGCATCAAGCTCAACACTTCGGTGGCGCCGACGGTGATGTACATGGGCTTCAACATGCTCGATCCGGTGGTCGGCGGCAGCAGCGAGCGGGCGCGCAAGCTGCGTCTGGCCATCTCCATCGCCATCGACCAGGAGGAATTCATCGCCGTTTTCCAGAATGGCCGCGGGGTACCGGCGATGCACCCGATTCCGCCGGGGATCGCCGGCTATCGGGACGATGAAGCCGGCATCAACCACGAGGTTTACGATTGGGTGGACGGCAAACCGCGCCGCAAACCGGTGGAAGAAGCCCGCCGCCTGCTCGCCGAAGCCGGCTACCCGAGCGGGCGGGACGCGAAAACCGGCGAACCGCTGGTGGTCAACCTCGACACCACCGGCAGTGGCATGGGCGACAAATCCACCGTCGACTGGCTGACCAAGCAGTTCCGCAAGCTCGACGTGCAGCTGGTGGTGCGCGCCACCGACTACAACCGTTTTCAGGACAAGATCCGCAAGGGCAACGCCCAGCTTTTCTACTGGGGCTGGAATGCCGACTATCCGGACCCGGAAAACTTCCTCTTTCTGCTATATGGCGCCCAGAGCAAGGTCAAGAACCAGGGCGAAAACGCTGCCAACTACGAAAACCCGGAGTACGACCGGCTCTTCGAACGCATGAAGGCGATGCCCGATAGCCCGGAGCGGCAGGCCATCATCGAACGCATGCTGGCGATCCTGCAGCACGATTCGCCGTGGGTCTGGGGCTTTTACGAGAAGGCTTATACGCTGCAGCACGGCTGGCTCTACAACCGCAAGCCGGGCAAGATCATCCGTAACACCCTGAAATACCAGCGGGTGGATGTGGCGGCGCGGGAAAAGATGCGCGCCGAATGGAACCGGCCGGTGCTGTGGCCCTTGATCTTTGTGGCACTGCTCGGCGGCGCCGTGGTGGCGCCGGCGGTGCTGCACTACCGCCGCCGGGAGCGGGCCGGAGCCGGACAGGCTTGACCGGCGCCTTGCCCGTGCGGCAACGGTCCGGGCCTCAAACCGCACTCCGGGCCGGTTTCCGTCCGGAGGTCACCTTCCAGACATGAATCGCCAGCGCGGCCGGCAGACCGATGCCGGCCGCCACATGCAGCCAACTGGCCATGCCTCGCCATTCCTCGTCCGCCAGGTAATAGAGCCCGTAGCCGCTCAGGGCGAGTATCAACCAGAGCCCGAGCAGGCTGCTGCCCGACCAGCGGTGCGTTCCGCGCTCCCACGCGCCCAGCACGTGATTTCCCCAGATTCCGCCGAGCACGGCCAAGCCGAACATCGTCGCGGCACCGTGGATGCGCATCGCCCAGGGTTCGAGAGGATGGCGGGCGGCATCTTCCGGCAGCGGCAGTGCGTAGTGGGCCAGCAGCCACATCAGGCCGCTGGCAATCAGCAATGCGCTGGCGACGTAGATTGCCTGACGCTGGCGGCGCCCCGGCCGGACGGGGCGGCGGGGCCGAAGGTGATGATCATGCATGGAGTAGCTCTCCGGGAGGCTGGGTGTGACCGAGGGCGGCCCAGAAGCCGTCGGCGGCATGGAGTTGGTCCGGCGGTTCGATGATTGCCGCGGTGGCGCCAAAGTGGTCGAGCAGCGTTTGCGCCTTCGGGCCGAGCAAACTCACGATCTTGGTCAGGCCGTCGGCCACCGTACAGGTTTCGGCAATCACGGTGACGCTGCGCGCGTGGGCCGGGCGTATGCCTCGCGCCGGGTCGACGATGGGCGACAGTCCGCCGGTGTCGCCTTCGCGGCCGAGGAAGAATTCGCCGGATGTGGCAACGGCCCGATTGCGCAGCGTGCCGAGGACGATCTGCGTCGCCGGATCGACTGGATTGCGCACGGCGAGCGGCAAGTCTTCCGGCGCGTCGCCGAACACGCGCAGATCGCCGCCGGCATTGACTGAGCCATACCGGATGCCGCTGCGCTGCAACGCGGCAACGGCGCGATCCACCGCGTAGCCTTTGGCGATGCCGCCCAGATCGATCCACAGCGGGCGGCGAAATCGCACCTGCTGATCGTTCAGGAGTTCGATGTCGCGCCAGTTGCCGGTTTCGTCCGGCGCCGGGCCTTCGGGCCGGGGAAGGGCGGCGTGACGCACGAGCTGCGGAGCGACGGTGGGGTCGAAAACGCCATCCGACAATCTGGCCAGATGCTGGGCCTGGGCGAGCACAGCCCAGGTGTGCCAGCCGACCCGGATCGGGCGGAGCGGCGCCTCCCGGTGCAGCTGGGCCAATTCGCTGCTCGCCGAATGAAAGCTCATTGCGGCGTGGATGGTGGCAATTTCGACAAAAGCGGCCTCGATGGCCAAGGCGGCGTGGGCGGCATCGGCGGCGCAGGCTTCGATCGACACGTAGGTGCCGAGCCAGGGCCGCATCCGTCGCAGGGTGGTGCCCGTCATCGGTTGCCGGTGCCGCTCAACTGGGCATGCAAGGCCAACAGGCGCTGAACGCCGGCGGTGAGATGGGCGCAGGAAAGGGTCGCGCCGCTGATGTTCTTGATGTCTTCGCCGAAATGGAAAGGCACATCGGCGCGGCGACCGGCAAACTGTTTGCGCCAGCTGGGGGTGCGTACCTCGTAGCCGTGGGTTTCGCGGTATTCGAGGATATCCAACGCGCGCACGCTGCCATCGGTGCTGAGGGCCACGGCATAAGTGACCCATTCGACCTTGCCGATCACGTCATCCACATAAATGGTGCCGAGTTGCTTGTTGCCGGCCCAGGCGTCGATACGACGGATCTCTCCGCGCTGGCGAACGCTGGCAACGCCGTCGAGCGCTTTGATCTGTTCGGGCGTCAGACGCAGGTTGCGGGTCTCGAAGCGGTCCGCTTCGGGAAACGCGGCTTTCTGGGCCTGTTCGATACTCATGTACTGGGCCGCCTGGGCCGGCGGGGGAAAGAGGGCCGGCACGCTTGCGCTGGCCAGCGCAACCAGGGAGGTGGTGGTCCAGCCTGGGCGGGGGGTACTCATCGATTTGTTCCTTCTTCGCCGAAAATCGAGCGGCGAGCGGGTTCGTGTACAGCCAATGCCCGCACGGTCGCGAACGACCGACGGGCGCTTGGCGATGTGGGCGTGGGCTTAAAACTGGTAGCCGAGGCCAAGGTTCAAACGGTCGCGCTCGCGGGCGACCTGGAAGCGTTGCACGTCGGCCTTGAGCACCACATTGTCGCCTACCCGGAGGTTGGCACCCGTGGTGACGACCTTCTCGTCGCGATCGGGATCGGCACCGAGCCCTGCGGGCAGGGCCGCGTAGCTCGCCGCGGTGTTCAAGACCTCATAGCGGACGAAGGGGCTGAGGGCATATTCGCCGCCTTCCCACAGTTTGTAGGCGGCCTGGGTGTACCAGCCGAAGAAGGACTTGGGCACCAGGGTCGTCCCGGCGATATGTTCGTTGAACTGCGCGGTATCGGTGATGGTGCCGCGGGCATACAGGGCGGAGAGGTCCCACTTGCCGGGAGTCCAGCGGGCATGGGCATCCCACAGGGTGAGGCGGGCATCGGGAGCATATACGCCGGCCGGGATCGTCTCGGCGTCGGACAAAGTCTTGACCTTATGGGCGAGCTTGCCGCTGAACACGCCGGCGCCCACATCGAGCCCCGGTGTGCCGCGCCAGCTCAGCGCGCCGTAGGCCGACAGATTGTTGCCGCGGGCGAGCTGGCCTTCCTGGTGGATGGAAGCGAGGGGCGATTCCTTGCCTTCGCTGGAGGCGCCGTCCCATTTGTTGAGGTTGAAGCCGCTGGTCAGGCCGACGTCCCAGCGCAGGCCGGCATCGGTGACGCCGAAGGCGGACAGGCCGATTTCGCGCCAGGTGCTGGGGATGATCGCCGTTTCGACGAAGTTGCGCTCGACGCCGTAGTAGGCGGTAGGTTCGTGGGTCAGGTTCAAGAAACCGAGCGGAATCAGGAACAGCCCGCCTTTGAGGCCGACGTTGTCGTCTAGGCGATGCTCCACGTAAAGCTGTTCGACCGCGACCTCGCCCGAATCGTCCTTCGACGTGACCGCATGTTCGAACTCGAACTCGCCGACGATGCGGGTGCGCTCGCTGGCCTGGTGGGCGATGCCGATAACCGCCCGGCGCACGTCCATTTCGGTCTTGCTTTGGTCACGGAAGGGCCGGTTGTAGCTGATTTCGCCGTAGCCGAAGAAGCTGGTCTGGCCGGTGGCCGTTGTGCTGGCCATGAGCGCATGGTAGGGCGTCGCGGTGCCCAGCGGAGCCACATAGGGCGTGGTGGGCCGCGGGGCCGGGGCGGCCTGGGGTGCCGGCTCGGCGACCGCAACGGCGACGGACGCCGGTGCAGCGACCGGCGCGGCCGGCTTGGCGGGGGCGGCTCCGGCCTGGGCGGCAGCCTGCGCCTTGACGACTTTCAGTTCGGCCTTGACCGCTTCAAGCTCGGCGGCCATCCGCTCGATGCGGGCCAGCAGTTTTGCGTCGGTCGCGGCATGACTGTTGCCGGCGGCAAAGGCCACGGCAAGCGCCAGGCAGATCGGGGTGGTTCTCATGGGGATTCTCCGGGGCAACCGTCGTGGAAGAGGAAG
>CALMXT010000045.1 GCA_937871125.1 uncultured Zoogloea sp.
ACCTGGTCCTTGGTCGGCTTGCTTCCGAAGTTGCGCGTCGCTTGCGCGGCAAACATAAGGCCATTTACACGCCGCACGTCGACACCGGTGATTTCATCGTTGTTGTCAACGTCGATAAGCTGCGTGTGACCGGTAACAAGGCTCAGGACAAGAAGTATTACAGTCACTCCGGCTATCCGGGCGGCATCTACGAAACCAACTTTACCAAGCTGCAGCAGCGCTTCCCCGCTCGCGTACTGGAAAAGGCTGTCAAGGGCATGCTGCCCAAGGGGCCTCTCGGCTATGCGATGATTAAGAAGATGAAGTGCTACGCTGGCGCCGAGCATCCGCACGCCGCTCAGCAGCCCAAAGTTCTCGCGATTTAACAGGAGCCGATAATGGCTGTGACTTACAACTACGGTACCGGTCGCCGGAAGTCTGCCGTTGCCCGCGTCTTTATGAAGAAGGGTACGGGCAATATTGTCGTCAATGGCAAGCCCGTAGATCAATTCTTCTCTCGTGAAACCGGTCGTATGATCGTTCGTCAGCCGCTGGTGCTGACCGACTTCGTCGACGCTTTCGATATCATGGTCAATGTGACCGGTGGCGGCGAATCCGGCCAGGCTGGTGCTGTTCGTCATGGCATCACCCGCGCCCTGATCGACTTCGATGCGGAGCTCAAGTCGCCGCTGAAAAAGGCCGGTCTGGTTACTCGTGATGCCCGTGAGGTTGAGCGTAAGAAAGTCGGCTTCCGCAAGGCGCGTCGCCGCAAGCAGTTCTCGAAGCGTTAATCGTTTCGATCGTTGTATCGAAAAGCCGCCTCCGGGCGGCTTTTTGTCATCTGGACGTAGTATCTTCCGTTCGGTGTTTTGAGGCCGCCGGTCTGCGGTGGCTGTTCTTATCCTTTTGGGGGCGAGCATGATCAAGGTTGGTGTGGTGGGTGGGACCGGATATACCGGGGTCGAATTGCTGCGTTTGCTGGCTCAGCATCCCGAGGTGGAGCTCAAGGCGATCACCTCTCGTGGCGATGCCGGTGTGCCGGTTGCAGACATGTTTCCGAGTCTGCGTCGTCGGGTCGAGCTGCGTTTTGTCGACCCCCAGTCCGCCAATCTTGCAGCTTGCGATGTGGTGTTTTTTGCTACGCCCAACGGTATTGCGATGCAGCAGGCCGCCGAATTGGTGTCGGCTGGCGTCAAGGTGATCGATCTGGCCGCGGATTTTCGCATTTCCGACATTGCTGAATGGGAGAAGTGGTACGGCATGAAGCACGCCTGCCCGGAACTGGTGGCCGAGGCGGTTTATGGCTTGCCTGAGGTAAACCGCGAGGCGATCAAAAAGGCGCGGATTGTGGCCAATCCCGGCTGTTATCCGACGGCCGTCCAGTTGGGCTTTCTGCCGTTGGTTGAAGCGGGTGTGATCGAGTTGGACGGTCTGATCGCCGACTCCAAGTCGGGTGTTTCGGGCGCGGGGCGGAAGGCCGAAACGCACATCCTGTTCTCTGAGTCGGCGGACAATTTCCAGGCTTATGGCGTGGCAGGGCACCGCCATTTGCCTGAAATCCGTCAGGGTTTGTCACGGTTTGCGAATGCTCCGGTTGGACTGACCTTCGTTCCGCATCTGACGCCGATGATTCGTGGCATTCATGCCACACTGTACGGCCGCCTTAAGCGGGATGTTGATCTTCAGGCTTTGTTCGAAGAGCGCTTTGCCGGCGAGGCCTTCGTGGATGTAATGCCGAAAGGGTCGCATCCGTCCACTCGTTCCGTGCGCTCGGCGAATATGTGCCGCATTGCGGTGCATCGACCCCAGGGGGGTGATGTGGTGGTGGTGCTGTCGGTCATAGACAACCTGGTGAAGGGGGCGGCCGGGCAGGCGGTGCAGAATATGAATATCCTGTTCGGCCTACCAGAGCCCACGGGGCTTGGTCAGATTCCTCTGATGCCCTGAACTAAATTTGAGTAAATTTGTCGACTATTCGAAGTCGATGTATTGACCTAAGATTTGTGGGCTGACCATAATTCGCAGATAAATTTGAAGGAGTTTTTTGATGAATGCCGTGACTGAAACCCCGAGCCCGTTCGTCTTCACCGATAGTGCGGCCAGCAAAGTCAAAGATCTGATCATTGAGGAAGGCAATCCCGACCTCAAGTTGCGGGTTTTTGTGACCGGTGGCGGCTGTTCCGGCTTCCAATATGGGTTTACGTTCGATGAAATTCGCAACGAAGACGACACCGTGATGGAGAAGGATGGCGTGATGTTGCTGATCGATCCTATGAGTTATCAGTATCTCGTAGGGGCTGAAATTGATTACACCGAAGGTCTGGAAGGTTCCCAGTTCGTGATTCGCAATCCGAACGCGACCAGTACTTG
>CALMXT010000046.1 GCA_937871125.1 uncultured Zoogloea sp.
CTTCACCGGTCTTCAGCGGGTTGCCGGCAGCGCCGGTGTTGGCGATGTCGACGGAACCGTCGGCCTTCTTGACCAGCCAGGTCCAGCCGGAACCGAAGTTGCCGACGGCGGAAGCCTGGAAGGCCTTCTTGAACTCGTCGAAGGAACCCCACTTGGCGTTGATGGCATCGGCCAGCGCGCCGGTGGGAGCGCCGCCGCCGTTCGGCTTCAGGCAGCTCCAGAAGAAGGTGTGGTTCCACACCTGGGCGGCGTTGTTGTAGACACCGCCGGCCGGTGCCTTGAGGAAGGTTTCTTCCACCGACAGGTTTTCGTATTCGGTGCCCGGGATGAGGTTGTTCAGGTTGGTCACATAGGCTTGATGGTGCTTGCCATAGTGGTATTCGAAGGTTTCTTCGGAAATGTGCGGAACGAGAGCGTTCTTGGCGTAGGGCAGTTCGGGCAGGGTGTGAGCCATATGTTTTCTCCGGGGATAGAGGATGAAGTTGGGAGTGAAAATTGCCCGACTATTCTAGTCGGGATTAGGTTTTCTGCACAACCGGGCGCAGCCGCTTCATTTTGAAGCTGCGGCACAGCTTTCTATTTTGCACCGCGTTCGGGGGTTTTGCTTGGCTTGTCTACGGTGGCGTCGATGCTGCCGTCGTGGAATTCGATCTCGATGTGGGCGCCTGCAACGAGGCTGCTTGCGTCGCGCACGATGCTGCCTTCGGCATTGCGGGTGATGCTGTAGCCGCGCGCAAGCACGCCGCGCGGATCGAGGTGGGCAAGATGCTGCCCAAGCGCTTCGAGCTGCGCGCGCCGGCGTTCGAGGAGGCCGCGGGTGGCACGCTCGAGACGTTGCGTCAGCGCCTCGAGCTGGCCGCGGCGGGCGGCGGTGTCCGGGCGCCGGGCGTTCAGCCGCAGTGTCAGGGTGGCGTAGCGGCTTTGCCCGGCGGCAAGGTGCTGGTGAGCCCTTGACCGCAGACGGTGCTCCAGATTGGTCAGCCGCAGCCGGGCCTGCTCGATCCGTTGAATCGGGTGGGTCAGGCGGGCCGCCGCGCGGTCGAGGCGTTGGGCGGCAGTTTCGATGCGCCGCTGGATGGCTCGCGCCAGGCGGGCGGAGAGGTTTTCCAGTTGATCGTGGAGGTCGGCGTAGCCGGCGCTGGCCAGCTCGGCAGCGGCGGTCGGCGTGGCCGCGCGCAGGTCGGCGGCGAAATCGGCGATGCTCACATCGGTTTCGTGGCCGACGCCGACCACCACCGGCAGGAGGCAGTTGCGGATGGCGCGGGCGACCGCTTCGTCGTTGAACGCGACCAGATCCTCCAGGCTGCCGCCGCCGCGGACGAGGAGCAGCACGTCGTTGCCGTCGGAGGCGGCTCGGCGACCGGCCCTGTCGATGGCGGCGGCGATCCGCGCCGGGGCGCCTTCGCCCTGGACCGGGGTTGGATAAAGCGTCAGCGGCAGGTGGGGCGCCCGGCGCGCGAAGGCGGCGGTGACATCCTGCCAGGCCGCCGCCTGACGCGAGGTGACGACTGCGATGCCGCGGGGAAAGCGGGGCAGCGCGCGCTTGACTGCAGGGTCGAAGAGGCCTTCGGCTTCGAGCCGGGCCTTGAGGCGCAGAAAGGCTTCGTAGAGGTTGCCGACGCCGGCCCGCCGCACCGCTTCGACACTGAGCTGGTAATCGCCTCTGGGCTCGAAGAGCGTGACCAGCGCCCGCACTTCCACTTGCATGCCATGTTCGAGCCGGAAAGGCAGCAACTGGGCGCGGTTGCGCCACATGGTGCATCGCACCTGCGCGTGTTCGTCCTTGAGGGTGAAATAGACGTGGCCCGAGGCTGCGCGGGTGAGGGTGGATACCTCGCCGCCGATCCACATCAGCGGAAAGCTGCCTTCGAGTGCCTCGCGAGCGGCGCGGTTGAGCCAGGAGACGGAAACGACTTCGCCGGGCTTGACTTCGGCGCTGAATCGGGGGGCGTTCATGGGGGCGGATTGTACCGGAATCCACATGTCGGCCCGATCTGCCCAAAAAAATCCTGCCACTGGGCTTGACTTGGGAAAAAAGTTATAACTATTTGATTTTAAAGGATTGTGCCCTTCGCTCATTTTTTGACCCGAGTAGAGAAATCCCTTACAGGCTGCGGGTTTAGGGGCACCGTTCGGGTTTAATCCACAAAGTTATCCACAGATTTTGTGGATTGTCTGGGGCGCCGCCTGTGTTGCTCTAAGCCGTAGGTCGGGTTACATTCCACGGCTTCGTTCGATTCGCAGGAGTCCTCGCGTGTTCGCCATTCTTCAGGCTGCCGGCTGGCCAATCTGGCCTTTGTTGTTCGCTTCCATCGTTGCCGTGGCGCTGATCATCGAGCGGCTCATTACGCTTCGGCGCAGCAAGATCGTTCCCGAGGGCCTGCTCGAAAAAGTGGTGGGTGAATTGCGTCAGAGCGGTGCAACCCCCGAAATGATCAACCGGGTTGCCCTCAGTTCTCCGCTGGGCCGGGTGCTGGCGGCGGGCCTGCGCAACGTGCGCAGTCCCCGCGATGTGATGAAGGAAGCCATCGAGGAGTCGGGTCGCGCCGTCAGCCACGATCTGGAACGCTTCCTCACCACCCTCGGCACCATTGCTTCCATCAGCCCGTTGATGGGGCTGTTCGGAACCGTGGTCGGCATGATCGAGATCTTCGGCTCCCAGGCGCCCGGTGGCTCCAACCCGCAGCAGCTGGCGCATGGCATTTCAATTGCGCTCTACAACACCGGTTTCGGTCTGGTTATCGCCATTCCGAGCATGATCTTCTGGCGCCATTTCCGCGCTACCGTGGATGGACTGATCGTCGAGATGGAGCAGCAGGCGATCCGTCTGGTCGAAGTGGTTCACGGCGACCGTCGCTGAGGCCCGGCATGAATTTCGGCCGTGGTCGCTCCCGCGAGGAGCCGGAGATCAACCTGATCCCAATGATCGACGTGTTGCTGGTGATCATCATTTTCCTGATGCTCACCACGACGTATTCCCGTTTTGCCGGCCTAGAGATCAACCTGCCGACCGCCGATGCCACCGCAAGCAACGACAAGATGGTCGAAGTCAATGTGGCCGTTACCGCGACGGGCGAAGTGGTGGTCAATAAGCGCGTGGTGAGCGGCGCCGGCATTCCCGCCATCACGGCGGCCATGCAGGCGGTGGTTCCGGCCGGCGCCAAAGATCCGGTGGTGATCATCAACGCCGACGCCAAAGCGGCCCACCAGCGCGTCATCGACGTGATGCAGGCGGCCCAGCAGGCCGGGCTGGTGC
>CALMXT010000047.1 GCA_937871125.1 uncultured Zoogloea sp.
TTGATGCCCGACACCACCATGTCCGGCAACTCGTCGAGCATGCCGGTGACGGCAAGATGGACGCAATCGGTCGGGGTACCGTTGACGTAATGGAAGCCGCTGGCGGCCTTGCGCAGCGAAAGCGGACGATCGAGCGTGAGGGAGTTGCTGGCGCCGCTGCGATCCCGCTCCGGGGCGACCACATCGATCTTGCCGACCTCGCAGAGGGCCGCGGCAAGAGCCTGCAGACCGGGGGCAAAATAACCGTCGTCGTTGCTCAGCAGAATACGCATTGGGGGAACCGGAATCAGGCTTTGCAGGAAAGGTGCAGACCCGCATGGACGCGCGTCCCGAACGGGGCCAGACCCGAAGAGACGACGGCTTGCGGAAGACCTTGAACAGTCGTCGAGTTTAGCAGAGTCGGCTCGGCGACTGCTAGGCGCAAACCGCCGCGGCATGGCCTGCCGACACGAAACTATCCGATGGAAATCCGCTCTACCGGAAGCGCCGTCCTTCCAAAAATAATCCACCGGCGGTGTAATTTCCCGTTCGGGCTCCCGTCTACCGTTCAAGTGCTTACTTTCCGGGACATGCCGCCATGTTGATCCGCCCCCCTTCAGACATCCTGCCATCCGAAATCACCGCTCCCGATATCTACCGGGAGCGTCGCCGCTTCATCGCTCAAGCGGGTAGCCTGGCGCTTGCCGCGGCGCTGCCGGCCAGCCACGCCCATGCCGCGACAGGCAGCCTCGGTCCGCTTGCCGCCAGTCCCTTGAGCACCGCCGAAGAACGGACTTCGCGCAAGGCCATCACCACCTACAACAACTTCTACGAGCTCGGTACCGACAAGTCCGACCCGGCCGAAAACACCCATCGTCTCAAGCCGGCGCCGTGGTCGGTACGCGTCGAAGGCTTGGTGAACAAGCCACGCACCTTCGGCATCGACGAGCTTCTCAAGCTCGCCCCGCTTGAAGAACGCATCTACCGCATGCGTTGCGTCGAAGGCTGGTCGATGGTCATCCCGTGGGTCGGCATTCCGCTGGCCAGCCTGCTCCGGCAGGTCGATCCGCAAGGCAGCGCCAAATACGTGGAATTCGTCTCCCACTACGACAAGGCCACCATGACCCGCGGTGTGCTCGACTGGCCCTATACCGAAGGCCTGCGTCTCGACGAAGCCCGCAACCCGCTGACGATCCTCGCGGTCGGCCTTTACGGCGAAGTTCTGCCGGTGCAGAACGGTGCTCCGGTTCGCCTCGTCGTTCCCTGGAAATATGGCTTCAAGGGCGCCAAATCCATCGTCGCCATCCGCCTCGTGGAAAAACAGCCGATCACCGCCTGGATGAAGGCCGGGCCGTCGGAATACGGCTTCTATTCCAACGTCAATCCCGAAGTGGACCACCCGCGCTGGAGCCAAGCCACCGAACGCCGCATCGGCGAATTTTCCAAACGCAAGACCTTGATGTACAACGGCTACGCCGAGCAGGTCGCCTCGCTGTATTCCGGCATGGATCTGCGCCGCTTCTTCTGACTTCCAACACACACACCATGACCCCCAGCAACACCCAACTCTCCGCCATCAAGAGCGTTCTCTTCATCGCCTGTCTGGCGCCCGCCTTCCTGCTGTGGCGCGGCCTTGAACTCGACACCCTCGGCGCCAACCCCATCGAGGCGATCACCCGCACGATGGGCGAATGGACCTTGCGCCTGCTGCTCATCACCCTTGCCGTGACGCCCGTGCGCAAACTCACCGGCTGGCACTGGATCGTCCGCCTGCGCCGCACGCTTGGCCTGTTCGCCTTCGCCTACGGCGTCGGCCACCTCCTCACCTACGTCTGGCTCGATCAGTTTTTCGACTGGCAGGCCATCGTCAAGGACATCCTGAAACGTCCCTTCATCACCGTCGGTTTCGCGGCGCTGGTGCTGATGACACCGCTCGCCCTCACCTCCAGCAACTACGCCATCCGCAAACTCGGCGGTCGCCGTTGGCAAAGCCTGCATCGCGCGATCTACCCCATCGCCGTACTCGGCTGCGTGCATTTCTGGTGGCTGGTGAAGAAGGACGTGACCGAGCCGCTGATCTACAGCCTGATCCTGGCGGCGCTGCTCGGGGTGCGTGCCTGGTGGCGGGAGCAGGAGCGACGCAAGCA
>CALMXT010000048.1 GCA_937871125.1 uncultured Zoogloea sp.
CCATGAGGCAGTCCGAGTCCAGGCACTCGGCCCCAAACGCAAAAAGGCCAACCCTTGCGGATTGGCCTAAGTGCTTGAATCTGTTGGTGGTGATGGGCGGAGTCGAACCGCCGACCTATGGGTTATGAATCCATCGCTCTAACCATCTGAGCTACATCACCGACCGAAGCCCGCTATAATATGGGCTTGAACGCTCTTGGTCAACATGCAATGAAAAAACTTTATATCCGTACTTTCGGTTGCCAGATGAACGAGTATGACTCGGACAAGATGGCGGATGTGCTCGGGGCGGCCGATGGGCTGGAGAAAACCGACAATCCGGAAGAGGCGGACGTGATTCTCTTCAATACCTGCTCGGTGCGTGAAAAGGCGCAGGAGAAGGTCTTTCACGACCTCGGGCGGGTCAAGCATCTCAAGCAGTTGAACCCCGATCTGATCATCGGCGTGGGCGGCTGCGTGGCGAGTCAGGAGGGCGAGGCCATCGTGGCGCGGGCGCCGTATGTGGATCTGGTCTTCGGGCCGCAAACCCTGCACCGTCTGCCCAAGCTGATCGCCGAGCGCAAGGCCTCCGGACGCTCGCAGGTGGATATTTCCTTCCCCGAGATCGAGAAATTCGACAATCTTCCGCCGGCACGTACGGAGGGTGCGAGTGCTTTCGTGTCGATCATGGAGGGGTGCTCCAAATACTGCACCTTCTGCATCGTGCCCTACACCCGTGGCGACGAAGTCTATCGTCCGCTGGCCGACGTGCTGGCCGAGGTGGCGGGGCTGGCGGCGCAGGGCGTGAAGGAGGTGACCTTGCTGGGTCAGAACGTCAATGCCTGGCGCGCACCGGTGGATGGCGATGGCGGCGAGATGGCCGACTTTGCCTTCCTGCTCGAATGCGTGCATGAAATCCCCGGCATCGAGCGCCTGCGCTACACCACTTCCCATCCGCGCGAGATGACCCAGCGGGTCGTCGAGGCCTACGCCAAGCTGCCCAAGCTGGTGTCGCACCTGCATCTGCCGGTGCAGGCCGGTTCCGACCGGGTGCTGGCGGCAATGAAGCGCGGCTATACGGTGCTGGAATACAAGTCGCTGGTGCGCAAGCTGCGCGCTGCGCGGCCGGATATCTCCCTGTCGTCCGATTTCATCGTCGGTTTTCCCGGCGAAACCGAGGCGGACTTCGAGGCGACCATGAAGCTGATCGACGATCTCGGTTTCGATTCGTCCTTCAGTTTTATCTACAGCTCGCGCCCCGGCACGCCGGCGGCCGACATGGCCGACGACACGCCGCAGGACGTCAAGCTGGCCCGCCTGTCGCGCCTGCAGAAGCGCATCGACGAGCAGGCCTCGGCCATCAGCGCCGGCATGGTCGGCAGCGTGCAGCGCGTTCTTGTGGAAGGCCCGTCGCGCAAGGATCCGAACGAGCTGGCCGGGCGCACCGACAACAACCGCATCGTCAATTTCGCCGGCAATCCGCGTCTGATCGGCACTTTTGTCGATGTGACCATCGTGTCTGCGCTGCCGCATTCGTTGCGCGGCGAGATCGTGGTTCAGGATTGAGGTTTTGGTGACTCGGTCTTCCCCGACGGGCGTCGCTCTGGCAGCATGTGGCCGATGAAACCCACCGAAATCACGCTGCATCCTGCAGATAACGTGCGCCTCGCCAATTTGTGCGGGGCGCTCGACGAGAACATCCGTCAGATCGAGGCCGCCTTCGACGTGACCATCGCACGCCGCGGCGATCGCTTCACGATCCACGGCGAAGCGCCCCAGACGCACACGGCGGCGCGGGCGTTGCGCCATTTCTACGACCAGTCCGAAGCGCCGCTGTCGGTGGACGACATCCAGCTGAGCCTCATCGAATTGTCGAACCAGGTCGCGGCGGCCGGTCCGGCGCCGGTGCTGCTGACGCGCAAGAGCGAGTTGCACGGCCGCACGCCGCGGCAGGTCGAATACATCCGGATGGTCCAGGAGCACGACATCACCTTCGGTGTCGGTCCGGCCGGCACCGGCAAGACCTATCTCGCGGTGGCCAGTGCCGTCGATGCGTTCGAGCGGGAGCACGTCGAGCGTATCGTCCTCACCCGCCCGGCGGTGGAGGCGGGCGAGCGGCTCGGATTCCTGCCCGGCGATCTGGCCCAGAAGGTCGATCCGTATCTGCGTCCGCTCTACGACGCGCTTTACGATCTGATGGGTTTCGATCGGGTCACCAAGCTCTTCGAGCGTGGCTGCATCGAGATCGCGCCGCTGGCCTTCATGCGCGGACGCACCCTGTCGCGAGCCTTCATCATTCTCGACGAAGCCCAGAACACCTCGCCCGAGCAGATGAAGATGTTCCTCACCCGCATTGGCATCGGCTCCCGGGCGGTGATCACCGGCGATCTGACCCAGATCGACCTTCCCCGCGGCCAGAAAAGCGGTCTCGCCGAAGCGGTACAGGTGCTCGCCGACGTGCGTGGGGTGGGCTTCACGCATTTTCTGAAGGAAGACGTCGTGCGTCATCCGCTGGTGGCACGCATCGTCGCCGCCTATGAGAGTCACGGCCAGCGCAGCCAGCAGCAACAGGCAACCCAGCAATGAGCGCCATCAAACTCCCCCGTCGTCTCGATCTTTCGGTGCAATACGCCTGTAACCGGGAGGGCGTACCTTCGCGGGTCGATTTCCGCCGCTGGTTGCGCGCGGCCGAACCCGGTGCGGCGCGTGTCACGGTGAGGATCGTGGACGAAGAAGAAGGGCGTGCGCTCAACCGCGATTATCGCGGCAAGGATTACGCCACCAACGTACTCACTTTTGCCTACGATGAAGGCGAGGACATGCCGCTGCCCGAAGGCTTGCCCTTGATGGGCGATCTGGTGCTGTGCCGGCAGGTGGTCGAACGCGAGGCGGCGGAGCAGGGCAAGTCGGTGGACGCCCATTACGCCCATTTATCCGTGCATGGTATGCTGCATTTGCAAGGCTTCGACCACGAGATCGAAGCCGAAGCCGAGGAAATGGAAGCGCGGGAGCGCGCGATCCTCGCCGAGCTGGGTATCTCCGATCCCTATCTGGAAAGCCCCGGCGGCGAGCGTTGAACGGGTGGTCGAGCAATGCGCCATGGGCGATGGAATGTTCCGCAGGAGCACTCCATTGCCCATCGCCCATTTCTCATCCACCCTTTTTATGGAACCCTCCAGTAGTAAACCGTCTTTGCTAGAACGGCTTTCCGCCTTTCTGACCCGGGAACCGGAAGACCGGGAAGAATTGCTGCACCTTTTGCACTCCGCGCACGACCGCAACATGTTCGACGCGGATGCGCTGGCGATCATCGAGGGCGCCCTGCAGGTCTCCGACATGCAGGTGCGCGATGTGATGGTTCCACGGGCGCAAATGGATGTCGTCAGCGTTGACGACTCCGTCGAAGACATCACCCGCTTTGCCATTGGCGCGTCCCATTCCCGTTTTCCGGTGATCGGCGAAGGCAAGGACGACGTGGTCGGCATCCTCCTCGCCAAGGATCTGCTGCGTGTGTTTGCCGGCGAATCCTTCAACCTGCGCGAGATGCTCCGGCCGGCCATCTTCGTGCCGGAATCCAAGCGCCTCAACGTGTTGCTGCGGGATTTCCGCGTCAGCCGCAATCACATGGCCATCGTGGTGGATGAATACGGCGGCGTCGCCGGTCTGGTCACCATCGAGGACGTGCTGGAGCAGATCGTCGGCGACATCGAGGACGAATACGATTTCGACGAGACCGCCGACAACATCCGCATCGATCAGGCCGGTCGCTACCGGGTCAAAGCCAGCACCGAGATCGAGGATTTCAACGCAGCCTTCTCCACCACCTTCAGCGACGCCGAGTACGACACCGTCGGCGGCCTGCTGATCCGTAAGCTGGGCCGTCTGCCCAAGCGCAACGAAATCGTCGAGCTCGAAGGGCTGCGCTTCCAGGTGCTGCGGGCCGACAGCCGGCGCGTCCATTCCCTGCTCGTCGAACGTATGCCCGAGCCCGAGGCGAGCGGTCTTTGATGGACTTGCGACGTCAGGGCGCCGCCCTCCTGGCCGGGGGCGCGTCGGTGCTTGCCTACGCGCCGTTCGGGCTTTTTCCGCTTGTCTTCGTGGCCCTCGGGCTGCTGTTCTGGCTGCTCGGCCCGGCGGCCCGGTTCGCCGACACCACGCCGCGCCACAAGATGGGCAAGGGCTTTGCGGTGGGTTTTGCGTGGGGGCTCGGCGCCATGCTCGGCGGCGTTTCGTGGCTGTATGTGGCGCTCAACCGCTATGGCGGTTTGCCGATGCCGCTGGCGGCGCTGGCCGTGTTGCTGTTCTGCGCCGTCGCGGCGCTTTACGCCGGTTTCGCCGGCGGCCTGTTCAGCGTGCTGAGGCGGGGGCGGGCGGGGTCGGACGCCTTGCTATTTGCCGCGATCTGGCTGCTTTTCGAATGGACGCGAGGGTGGGCTTTCACCGGCTTTCCGTGGCTGGCGACGGGTTACAGTCAGAGTCCGCCGAGTCCGCTGGCGGGCTTCGCACCGGTGTTCGGCGTCTATGGGGTCGGCGGCCTGGCGGCGCTGCTGAGCGCTTTGGCGGTGGGGGCGCTGCAAGCGCGCAACTGGCGCCCGGCGGTGCTCGCGGCCTTGATCCTGGGCTGCGGCTTCGGTCTGCGCCAGATCGCCTGGACGGCTCCGGTAGGCGATCCGATCAAGGTGGCGCTGATCCAGACCAATATCGAGCAGAGCCTCAAATGGCGTCCGGAACTCTTGCAGAAGTGGCTCGAACACAATCTTGCACTGGTTCGCGACAATCCGGCGCAACTCGTCGTGCTGCCCGAAACGACGATTCCCTTGCTGGTGGATTACTTGCCGTCGGGCTACCTCGACGCCATCGGCCACCTGGCCTTGAGGAATGGCGGGGACGTCATTTTCGGCACCTTCACCCGCGACGCCGACGGACATATCTTCAACGCCGCGATCAGTCGCGGTCGCTCGCCCGCGGGCCACTATGCCAAGCAGCATCTGGTGCCCTTTGGCGAGTATTCGCCGCCGCTTTTCCATTGGTTCTACGACCTCGTGAACATTCCGATGGCCGACCAGACCCGCGGCGCCGCATCCCAGCCGCCGCTGGCGCTGGGCAGTCAGAAGGTGGCGATCAACATCTGCTACGAAGACGTCTTCGGCGAGGAGCTGATCCGCAGCCTGCCCGAGGC
>CALMXT010000049.1 GCA_937871125.1 uncultured Zoogloea sp.
CCTTGATCGGGTCGAGCATGTTGAAGCCTTCGGCCAGATTGCCGAAGCCGTGCCAACGCTCGCCGGGCTTGAGCATCCAGGCTTCGCGCTCTTCGATGCCCTCTTCCGACAGATCGTCCGGGCCCCACACCTTGAACCACCAGTCGGCACCCCATTCCTCGTCGACCTTGCGCATCGCGCGACGGAAATCGAGGGCTTCGGCGATGGACTCTTCCACCAGCGCGGTTCCGCCCGGCGCCTCCATCATCGCGGCGGCCACGTCGCAGGACGCGATGATCGCGTACTGGGGGCTGGTCGAGGTGTGCATGAGGTAGGCCTCGTTGAACACGTCGCGGTCCAGGTGGCTGTTTTCGGCGTCCTGCACGAGGATCTGGGACGCCTGGGAGAGACCCGCCAGCAGTTTGTGGGTGGACTGGGTGGAGAAGATCATGGACTCCTTGCAGCGGGGCCGGTCGGCGCCGATGGCATGGTAGTCGCCATAGAAATCGTGGAAGGCGGCGTGCGGCAGCCAGGCCTCGTCGAAGTGCAGGGTATCGATCTTGCCGTCCAGTTCGTCCTTGATGGCCTCGACGTTGTAGAGGATTCCGTCGTAGGTGGACTGGGTGATGGTGAGCACCCGCGGCTTGGCGTTCTTGTCGGTGGCGAAGGGATTGGCGGCGATCTTCTTCTGGATGTTTTCCCAGGCGAATTCGCTCTTCGGGATCGGGCCGATGATGCCGTAGTTGTTGCGCGTCGGCATCAGGAAGACCGGGATCGCGCCGGTCATCATGATGGCGTGGAGCACCGACTTGTGGCAGTTGCGGTCCACCACCACGATGTCGCCCGGCGCCACGGTGGAGTGCCAGACGATCTTGTTGGACGTGGACGTGCCGTTGGTGACGAAGTACAGGTGGTCGCAGTTGAAGATGCGCGCCGCGTTGCGCTCGGACGCCGCCACCGGACCGGTGTGGTCGAGCAGTTGGCCGAGTTCCTCGACGGCGTTGCAGACGTCGGCGCGCAGCATGTTCTCACCGAAGAACTGGTGGAACATCTGGCCCACCGGGCTCTTGAGGAAAGCCACGCCGCCGGAGTGGCCGGGGCAGTGCCATGAATACGAGCCATCGGACGCATAGTGGGTCAGCGCGCGGAAGAAGGGCGGCGGCAGCGACTCGAGGTAGGACTTGGCCTCGCGCACCACGTTGCGGGCAATGAACTCCGGGGTGTCTTCGTACATGTGGATGAAGCCGTGAAGCTCGCGCAGCACATCGTTGGGGATGTGGCGGGAGGTGCGGGTTTCACCGTGCAGGAAGATCGGAATGTCGGCGTTGCGCAAGCGGATTTCGCTGACGAAGGCGCGCAGGTCGGCGATGGCCTTTGCTGCAGCCTCCGGCGACGAGAACTCCTCGTCGTCGATGGACAGGATGAACGCCGAGCCACGGCTCTGCTGCTGCGCGAAGGACGACATGTCGCCGTAGCTGGTGACGCCCAGCACCTGCAGACCTTCCTTCTCGATGGCTTCCGCCAGGGCGCGGATGCCCAGCCCGGACGTGTTTTCCGAACGGTAGTCTTCGTCGATGACGATGACCGGAAAATTGAAGCGCATGCTCGACTCCTCGATGCCCGACTCTGTCGCGGCTGATCAACAAAAAAGCGTTGGGCGGACTTGCGTGCTTCCGCAAGATCCGCCCGATTCTAGTCAGTGTGACTGACCAATATTTCAGATTTTTGGCAGGGTGACGCCGGTCTGACCCAAATATTTACCGCCGCGATCCCGGTACGACGTCTGGCAAACCTCGTCGGACTCGAAGAACAGCATCTGCGCGATGCCTTCGTTGGCGTAGATCTTGGCCGGCAGCGGCGTAGTGTTCGAAAACTCCAGCGTCACGTGGCCTTCCCACTCGGGCTCCAGCGGCGTCACATTCACGATGATGCCGCAGCGCGCGTAGGTGGATTTGCCGAGGCACACGGTGAGCACGCTGCGCGGGATGCGGAAGTATTCCACCGTGCGGGCCAGCGCGAAGGAGTTCGGCGGGATGATGCACACATCGCCGACGAAATCCACGAAGTTGCGCTCGTCGAAGGCTTTGGGGTCGACGATGGTGGAGTTGATGTTGGTGAAAATCTTGAATTCGTTGGCACAACGCACGTCGTAGCCGTAGCTCGACGTGCCGTAGGAAACGATCTTGCCGCTGTCGTTCTGGCGCACCAGCTCGGGAGCGAAGGGTTCGATCATCCGCGCATCGCCTTCCGACATGCGGCGAATCCAATTGTCCGATTTGATGCTCACGCTGGGCCCCTGCACAAAAATCCGCATTTTACATGCAGGAGCCCGCCAAATCGCGATGCAATTCTCACTCCTTGTTCTGCCCGGCGGCACCCGCGTCAGTCGTCTTGGCCTTGGCGGGCGCATCGTCGTCCTTGACCACGTCGTAGATGCCCTTGCCGACCTTGAACGGCACCTTGACGACTTCGACGCCGACATCCACCGCGGCCCCCACCACGGTGCCGACAATGCAGCCCGACAGGCTCAGGGAAACCGCGACCACTAGGCCAACCCGGATCGAACGCGACCGGGCTTTCACGTGTTCTGCACCACGATGTTGGGGAACTTGTGGCTCATGTCCTTCTGGCGCTCGGCGATGGTGATCGCCACCTTGCGGGCGATGTCCTTGTAGAGCGCGGCGACGCGGCCGTCCGGATCGGCGATCACGGTGGGCACGCCGTTGTCCACTTCCGTGCGGATCTGGATGTCGAGGGGCAGCGCGCCGAGGAAGGGCACACCGTAGTCCTTGCACATGGCTTCGCCGCCACCGGTGCCGAAGATGTGTTCTTCGTGACCGCACTTCGAGCAGATGTGGATGCTCATGTTTTCGACGATGCCGATGATCGGCACACCGACCTTCTCGAACATCTTGAGGCCCTTGCGGGCGTCGAGCAGCGCGATGTCCTGGGGCGTGGTGACGATCACCGCGCCGGTCACCGGCACGCTTTGCGACAGGGTGAGCTGGATGTCGCCGGTGCCCGGCGGCATGTCGATGATGAGGTAATCGAGATCGTGCCAGTTGGTATCCTTGAGCAACTGGTTGAGCGCCTGGGTGGCCATCGGGCCGCGCCACACCATCGGCGTTTCCACGTCGACCAGGAATCCGATGGACATCACCTGCAGGCCGTGGGCTTCCAGCGGCTCCATCGTCTTGCCGTCGCGGGATTCGGGGCTCTCGCCGCCGATACCGAGCATCTGGGGCTGGGACGGGCCGTAGATGTCGGCGTCGAGCATGCCGACCCGGGCACCTTCGGCGGCCAGCGCCAGCGCCAGATTGACCGCCGTCGTGCTCTTGCCGACGCCGCCCTTGCCCGACGCCACGGCGACGATGTTCTTGACGCCCGGCAGCAGTTTGGCGCCCTGCTGCACCGCGTGGGCGACGATCTTGGTCGACACGTTGGCGCTCACATTGCCGACGCCGGGAACGGATTTGACCTGGGCGATCACCGCCTGACGGATTGCATCGATCTGCGTCTTGGCCGGGTAGCCCAGCTCGATATCGAAGGACACGTCGGCACCGCTCACGCGCAGGTTCTTCACCGCGCGGGTGGAAACGTAATCCTTGCCGGTGTTGGGATCGGCAAACTGTCTGAGGCTGTCGAGGATGCTTTGTTCGGAGAGGCTCATGATGTCGGAGGCCGGCGCGCGGCGAAAAAAAGAGAACATACGATATAAATGGGGCGTGGCACACGCGGCACACAAACCCGAGTAATTTACTCCAGTTTACCCAAATCCCGGAGCTTCCGCGATGGCGGAATCGCTTTGCTAGAATGTGCGGTTCCGAATTCACTCGCAGCAAGCCCGCCCATGACTTCCCCGCGCAAGATCCTCGTCACCAACGCCCTGCCCTACGCCAACGGCGACATCCACCTCGGCCACCTGGTGGGCTACATCCAGGCCGACATCTGGGTGCG
>CALMXT010000050.1 GCA_937871125.1 uncultured Zoogloea sp.
GGTTCTCGGTGCCGGTCACGGTCACCATGTCGGTGAAGATGCGGGCGCCCTTGAGACGCGGCACCTTGGCCAGCACATAGCCGTGCTCGACTTTCACCTCGGCGCCCATCGCCTGCAGCCCCTTGATGTGCTGATCCACCGGACGCGCCCCGATCGCGCAGCCGCCGGGCAGACTCACCCGCGCTTCGCCGAAGCGGGCCACCAACGGACCGAGCACGAGAATGGAGGCGCGCATGGTCTTGACCATCTCGTAGGAGGCGACCGGGTTGTTCACCCCGCCGGCATCGAGGGTCACGGTGTCGCCGTCGCGGGCCACCTTGACGCCCATCTGTTCGAGCAGACGCAGCAGCGTGCCGATATCGTTGAGACGCGGCACGTTGGTGAACGTCACCGGTTCCTTGGTGAGCAGCGCGGCGCACAGGATGGGCAGGGCGGCGTTCTTGGCGCCGGAAATGGCAATCTCGCCGGACAGGCGGACACCGCCTGCGATCAACAGTTTATCCATGGGTCGACCGGGCGTTCAGCCCAGTTCCTTCAGAAGTTCGGCCCATTGCTTGGGCGTGTAGGTATTGAGCTGGAGGGCGTGGATCTCGTTGCCCATCAGTTTGCCGAGGGTCGCATAGACGATCTGGTGCTGGCGCACCCGCGGCTTGCCCTCGAAAACGGGGCTGACGACGATGCCGGAAAAATGGGTTCCGTCATCGCCTTCGATCTGCAGGAACTCGCATTCCAGGCCAACGGCGATCAGCCGCTCGATTTCACTTGCTTGAAACATGGTTCGATCCTCAGGCTCGCAGCTTGTAGCCCCTGGCAAGCATTTGCAGGGTTATGACCGCGAGCACAACAAAACAGACAGTCACGACTCCGATGCTCGTCCAGGGAGAGACGTCGGAGACACCAAAAAAACCATAGCGGAATCCGTCAATCATGAAGAAAAACGGATTGAAATGCGACACTCCCTGCCAGAAGGCCGGCAGGGAATGAATCGAGTAGAACACGCCGGACAACATGGTGAGCGGCATGATCAGGAAGTTCTGGAACGCGGCCAATTGGTCGAACTTGTCGGCCCAGATGCCGGCAATGACCCCCAGACTGGCCAGGAAGGCGCCGCCCAGGAGGGTGAAGGCAAGGATCCACACCGGCTCCGCGATGCTGAACGACACGAAAGGCAGCGAAACCAGCAGCACGCCGAGGCCGCACATGGCACCGCGCAGCACCGCTGCGATCACGTAGGCGATATAGAACTCCCGATAGGAGATCGGCGGCAGCAACACAAACACGATGTTGCCGGTGATCTTGCTCTGGATCAGCGATGAAGAGCTGTTGGCAAAGGCATTCTGCAGCACGGTCATCATCACCAGGCCAGGCACCAGAAAAGCCGTGTAGCTGACGCCCGGATAGGGCTGAACGTGATCTTCCAGCACATGACCGAAGATCAGCAGATAGAGCACCGCGGTCAGCACCGGCGACAACACGGTCTGGAAGCCGACTTTCCAGAAACGCAGGCACTCCTTGTACAACAGGGTCTTGAAACCTTCCATGAGGGTTGCCGCTTTCAGTTCTGATTCATGATGCCGACGAAGACCTGCTCCATGTCGGGCGTACCGAGAGCCATGTCGACGATCGCGCCGCCGGCCGACTTGATGCCGACGAGAATGTCTGCCACTTCGTCGAAACGGTCGAATCCGAAAGCCAGCTCGACCCCATCCTGCTTCGACGCCCTGGAGGCCAGCATCGGCGGCAGGACCACCGGAGCGGCCAGCTTGAGCGTCAGGGCACGGCAGGCAAAACGCTGCAGCAGGTTCGCGGTGGTGTCGAGGGCAACGATACGGCCGGCCTTGAGCATGGCAATGCGCCCGCACAGGGTTTCGGCCTCTTCGAGGTAGTGGGTGGTCAGCACGATGGTGTGACCGTCCCGGTTGAGCTTTCGGATGAACTGCCACAAGCCTTGCCGCAGCTCCACATCGACGCCGGCGGTAGGCTCGTCGAGCACGATCACCGGCGGGCGATGCACCAGCGCCTGCGCCACCAGCGCGCGCCGCTTCATGCCGCCGGAGAGCATGCGCATGTTGGCATTGGCCTTGGAGGTGAGATCGAGGTGATGCAGGATTTCGTCGATCCAGTCGTCGTTGTTGCGCAGGCCGAAATAGCCTGACTGCAGACGCAGCATCTCGCGCACGGTGAAGAAAGGATCGAAGACCAGCTCCTGCGGCACCACGCCAAGGGCCATGCGGGCCGCGCGATAATCGCGCACCACGTCGTGGCCCATCACTTCGAGGGTGCCGGAATCGGGTCGGGCAAGGCCCGCAAGGGACGAGATGAGCGTCGTCTTGCCGGCGCCGTTGGGACCGAGCAGGCCGAAGAACTCCCCTTGAGCGACTTCGAGGTCAACGCCCGCGAGCGCCTGCAGGGAACGGAAACGCTTGGTGACGCCGACAACGCGGATCGCTGGACTCATGGACACGGAATAAAGAGGACGGGGCTCAGAGCCCGAGAGGCAGAATGGTATCGACGTCGTAAAGCGACGCCAAGCTGACCAGCGGAGCCGGAGCGTGAACGATGGAGAACTGCCGCCCGGCGGCACGGGCCGCACGCGTCCAGGACAGGAGCAGGGCCAGCGCCGCGGAATCCACCTGGGTGACGGAGACAAGATCGACCACCCGGTCGGCCGCAGCCACGAGTCGCCGCCCCTCGTCCATCAGGCCGGCCACGGTGGCGAGGGTGAGCGGACCTTCGAGCGTCAGACGCGGACCGTCTTCGCGGATCATTTCTTGGCGGAAACGGTGGTTTCGAGTTGCTTGTTCTTGTCCTTGAGGGACTTGATCAGACCGTCGATGCCACCGGCACGCACTTCCTGGGCGAAGCTGTCGCGATAGTTGGTGACAAGGCTGACACCGGCCACCATCACGTCGTAGACCTTCCAGTTGTCGCCCTGCTTCTCGAGGTTGTAGTCGATCTGCACGGCCTTGGCACCGGGCTGGCGGACTTCGGTACGCACCAGCACGTCGGTGTCTTCCGGCTTGGACTTGAGCGGCTTGAAGTCGATCTGCTGATTGCGATACTGGGTCAGCGCGTTGGAATAGGTACGCACCAGCAGGTTCTTGAACTCGTGGGTCAGCACGGCCTTCTGATCGGCATTGGCCTGACGCCAGTCCTTGCCTACGGCAAGACGGGTCATGTGGCCGAAGTCGAAATAGGGCAACACCTTGGTTTCGACGAGGTCGACGGCCTTGCGGGTGTCGCCGGACTGGATCGCCTTGTCCTGGCGAACGATGGCGATCACATCGTCGGTCACGCTCTTGATGAGCGCGTCCGGCGCGACGCTCTGGGCAAAGGCAGCAAACTGGACTCCGGCTCCGAGGACGAGCGCGGCAAACAGGGAAGCGATCTTTTTCATTCCTGGTTCTCTTTCTTGGCGGGAGACGCTGGGGTGGTTTCGTCCACGTCGGCTTCGTCGTCCGGGTCTTTCTCCCGGGGCGGACGGCCGTCGTAAATCTGGCTTTTGCGATACTGGATGTAGAAGCTGCGCATGTATTCGTATTTGTCGAGCGCGGCCTGTTCGGCGGTGGTGTCGGCACCCAGCAACTGGCTGCGACGATTGACGAAGCGCAGACCGGTTGCACTGTTACGCGCACTTACGCTCTCGAACGAGAGCACCGGATCGACGTGCAGATCGCCGACCAGCCCGACCGTGTCGCGCAGATTGCTGGAGCCAAGCAGCGGCAGCACCAGGTAGGGACCGTCGCCGACGCCCCAACGGCCGAGAGTCTGGCCGAGATCCTCGTCGTGCTTCTCGAGACCCAGCTCGGTGGCGATATCGAACACCCCGAAGATGCCGACGGTGCTGTTCACCAGGAAGCGGCCGCCATCCGACAGGCCGTCGACAAACTTGCCCTGGAGCAGATTGTTCACACCGATCCATACGTCTGCCAGATTGCCGAAGAAGTTGCCCACGCCAACCTTCACCGGCAGCGGCGCGTAATCGTAGACCTCGGCCAACGGGCGCACCACATAGCTATCGGCCTTTTCGTTGAAACTGTAAGTGGCGCGGTTGAGCGGCTCCAACGGATCTTTCGGATGCCCGCCAGAACCGGCACAGGCCGTCAGGCCAAACGCCAGCAGCAAGCTCGCGACGCCCCGCAGAACGACCTTCGGTTCAGGTTTCTTGTTCTTCATTTTTTTCCGCGCACCGTTTTGACCGGTCTCGCGCTCTCTGTGATCGCCTGCAACCGCCCTACTTGGCCGGCGCCGGCTCTCCGTCGGCAGCCTTGCCGAACATGAACTGGCTGATCAACTTTTCGAGAACAACGGCCGACTGGGTTTTTTTGATGACTTCGCCAGGCGCCAGGGTCTTCTCCTCGCCACCGGGATCGAGGCCCAGATACTGCTCGCCGAGCAGACCGGAAGTAAGGATGTTGGCAAAAGTATCGACCGGAAACTTGTAGCGCCCGTCGACGGTAAAGACCACCTCGGCCTGAAAGCGTTCATTGTCGTAGCGGATCTGCTCGACGCGGCCCACCAGCACGCCGGCACTCTTCACCGGCGCCCGCACCTTGAGACCGCCGATATTGTCGAAATGGGCGCTGAGGGTATAAGGCGAGCGGATTTCCGAACCGGAAATACTGCCCACCTTAAGCGCCAGGAATAACAGCGCGGCGATACCCATCGCCACGAAAACCCCGACCCACAGGTCGATCGTCGTGCGATTCATCATAAACCTCGGAACATGAAAGACGTCATTACAAAATCGAGCGCCAGAATGGCCAGCGCCGAACTCACCACCGTCCGCGTAATTGCCCGCGACACGCCTTCTGCGGTGGGCACGCAATCGTAGCCTTCGAAAACCGCGATGAGCGCCACCGCCACACCGAAGGCGCAGCTTTTGATCACCCCGTTCAGCACGTCGTAGCGGAAATCGACAGCAGCCTGCATCTGCGACCAGAAGGCACCGTTATCGACTCCGATGAAGACCACGCCGATCAGCCAGCCGCCGAAGATGCCCATCGCCGAAAACATCGCGGCAAGCAGCGGCATCGAAACCACGCCGCCCCAGAAGCGCGGCGCCACCACACGGGCAATCGGGCTGACGGCCATCATATCCATCGCCTTCAACTGCTCGGTGACTTTCATCAGGCCGATTTCGGCGGTGACGGCCGAACCGGCGCGACTGGCAAAGAGCAGACCGGCGACCACCGGCCCCAATTCGCGCAGCAGCGACAACGCCACCATGGTGCCCATGGCGTCGGTGGAACCGTAGCGCTGCAGGATTTCATAGCCCTGCAGACCGAGCACCAGACCGACGAAAAGGCCCGACACAAGAATGATCAGCAGCGACAGCACGCCGCTGAAATACAGTTCGCGAATCGTCAGACGAAGACGCGTGAAGGACTGGCCCGAGTAATACAGGATCAGCCAGAAAAAACGGGCGATGAAGCCCAGCTGCCAAACCATGTCGATGGCCATCGACCCGAGCTTGCGGAACACCCCACCCATCAGGCCGGCCCTCCGACGAGCGCAGTGGCGTAATCGCCGGCAGGGTAATGAAAGGGCACCGGCCCGTCGGCCTCGGCATGGACGAACTGATGCACAAAGGGATCGGACGTTTTGCGAATGTCTTCCGGCGTGCCTTCGGCCACGACCCTGCCCTCGGAAATGAAATAGATGTAATCGACGATCTGCAGGGATTCCTGAATATCGTGGGTGACGATCACCGAACTGGCACCGAGCGCGTCGTTGAGGCGACGGATCAATTGGCCGATGACACCGAGTGAAATCGGATCGAGTCCGGTGAAAGGCTCGTCGTACATGAGCAACATCGGATCGAGCGCGATGGTGCGCGCCAGCGCCACCCGCCGTGCCATCCCGCCGGACAGCTCGCCGGGCATGAGCCGCGCCGCACCGCGCAAACCGACCGCATGAAGCTTCATCAGCACCAGATCGTTGATCAGTTCGGGCGGCAGATCGGTGTGCTCGCGCAGCGGAAAGGCCACGTTGTCGAACACCGAGATATCGGTAAACAGCGCGCCGAACTGGAACAGCATGCCCATGCGTCGGCGCATCGCGTAAAGCTTGTCGCGGCCAAGCTTGGCGACATCCTGCCCATCCACCAGCACACGACCGCCGACAGCCCGCTCCTGCCCGCCGATCAGGCGCAGCAGGGTGGTTTTGCCGCAACCGCTGCCGCCCATGATGGCAACCACCTTGCCACGCGGAATCGACAGGGAAATGTCGCGCAGGATCGTCCGTTCGCCATAGGCGAAGCGCACGTTTTCAAGGCTGACAAGAGGTTCGGACATGGAAAAATGTTGCATTGCGGGATAACAATTGTAGCAGAGGCGCCACCGACTGGCATGCGGACAACCCTTAGCGCCACGTGAAATATCGCGTGACATCAAGGTCTTGAGCGTAGCAAAGCGGGCGTCGCGAGAGCGGTTTATAATGCACGGTTTCGGTCCGTCTGTGGCCGCCCCTATCCCGCGCGCCGATTCGCGCCATTTTCTCCGATCTTTCCCGCCCATGCAGGACAAATACCTCCCCGCCGACATCGAACGCGCCGCCCAGCAGCACTGGGACAGCTCCGAAGCCTTCCGCGTCTCCGCCGACACCGCCAAGCCCAAGTACTACTGCCTGTCCATGTTCCCCTACCCCTCGGGCAAGCTGCACATGGGGCACGTGCGCAACTACACCATCGGCGACGTGCTGTCCCGCTTCCACAAGATGAAGGGCTTCAACGTCCTGCAGCCCATGGGCTGGGACGCCTTCGGCCTGCCCGCCGAGAACGCCGCGATCAAGAACCAGGTGCCGCCGGCCAAGTGGACCTACGACAACATCGCCTACATGAAGAAACAGCTCAAGTCGCTCGGCTTTGCCATCGACTGGAGCCGCGAACTGGCCACCTGCACGCCCGAATACTATAAGTGGAACCAGTGGTTCTTCCTGCGCATGCTCGAGAAGGGCATCGCCGAGCGCAAGACCCAGGTGGTCAACTGGGATCCGGTCGACCAGACCGTGCTCGCCAACGAGCAGGTCATCGACGGTCGCGGCTGGCGCACCGGCGCGCTGGTGGAAAAACGCGAAATCCCCGGCTATTACCTCAAGATCACCGACTACGCCGACGAGCTGCTGTCCGACCTGGACACGCTGGAAGGCTGGCCGGAGCGCGTCAAGCTGATGCAGGCCAACTGGATCGGCAAGAGCACCGGCGTGCGCTTTGCCTTCGACCACGCCATCGCCGATGAAAACGGCCCGATCGGCGGCGGCAAGCTGTGGGTGTTCACCACCCGCGCCGACACCATCATGGGCGTCACCTTCTGCGCCGTGGCTGCCGAGCACCCGCTGGCCCAGCACGCCGCCAAGGGCAATCCCGAACTCGCCGCCTTCATCGAAAAGTGCAAGCACGGCTCGGTGATGGAAGCCGACATGGCCACCATGGAAAAGGAAGGCCTGCCCACCGGCCTGTTCGTCACCCACCCCCTCACCGGCAAGCAGGTCGAGGTGTGGGTCGGCAACTACGTGCTGATGAGCTACGGCGACGGCGCCGTGATGGG
>CALMXT010000051.1 GCA_937871125.1 uncultured Zoogloea sp.
CCAGCACGTCGGGATGCGCGCCGCCGAGGGCCAGGCTTTCGTGGGTATAGAGCACCCCGAGAACGAGAGCCAGCACGGGAACGATGCTGGCCATCAGCAGCAGATAGTGGCCGAGCCCGGTTTCCAGATACGGCAGGGCAGAGGCCGGCAACAGCCGGCGGAGGAGGGCGTTCCACTGGGCCGTGAGGTTGGCGTCGGGTTTGCAGAGGTCGTGGCAGCGCGCATCGAGGGAACAGCACAAGGAGCAGATCGGGCCTTGATAGGCCGGGCAATAGGCCATGTCTTCGGCTTCGTAGTCCCGCTCGCACACCGCACATTTCCTGTCGACGGCAGCCTCCGGAGGGCGCACCCGGTAATAGCGGCCGCCGGTGCGCCAGGCGATCAGCGGCGAAACCGCAAAGGCCGTACCCAGCGCGACAAACGAGGCGTAAGGCTGAACGCCCGCGCCAAACACGCCGACAAAGCACGCAATGGAGAGCAGCGAAGCAACGAGCATCGCACCGACGCCCACCGGGTTGATGTCGTAGAGATGGCTGCGTTTGAACTCGATGCCGCGAGGCGAGAGGCCAAGCGGCTTGTTGATGACCAGATCGGCCACCACCGCCGCCATCCACGAAATGGCGATGTTGGAATACAGCCCGAGCACCTGCCCGAGGGCCCGGAAGACGTCCAGTTCCATGAGCAGCAGCGCGATCAGGGTGTTGAACACCACCCATACGACGCGGCCGGGGTGGCTGTGGGTGAGCCGGGCGAAGAAGTTGGACCAGGCGAGGGAGCCGGCGTAGGCGTTGGTGACGTTGATCTTGAGTTGGGACACGACCACGAAGAGGGCGGTGGCGGCAATCGCCAGCGTGGTGGTGTCGAAGACATGGGAGAAGCCGATCAGATACATCTGGTTCGGATCGATGGCCTTGGCGGCCGGCACCTGGTTGCGCAGTGCGAGGTAGGCCAGCAGGGCGCCGCCGAGCATCTTGAGGATGCCCGGCAGCACCCAGCCCGGCCCGCCGACGATGACGCCAAGCCACCAACGGCGGGCGTTGGCGCGGGTTTTTTCGGGCATGAAGCGCAGGTAGTCAACCTGCTCGCCGATCTGCGTGATCATCGCGATGCCCACGGTCAGCGCGGCGCCAAAAAGATGCGGGTCGAAGCTGGCACCGTCGCCCCGCACGCCGGCATAGCGCCACAGGCCGGCCAGCGCCTCGGGTTCTTCGAGGAGCACGAAGGCGTAAGGCAGCACCAGCAGCAGAATCCAAAGGGGCTGCGTCCACGCCTGGAGCTTGCTGATCGCCGTCACGCCGTGGCTAACCAGCGGAATGACCACCAGCGCACAGATCAGGTAGCCCCAGGCCGGCGGAATCGAGAAGGCCAGCTCCAGCGCGTAGGCCATGATCGCGGCCTCCAGCGCGAAAAAAATGAAAGTAAAGGAGGCGTAGATCAGCGAAGTGATGGTCGAGCCGATGTAGCCAAAACCCGCGCCCCGCGTCAGCAGATCCATATCCAGCCCATGTTTGGCGGCGGTGTAGCTGACCGGCAGGCCAAGCAGGAAAATGAGCAGTCCGGTGGCGAGAATCGCCCAGAAGGCGTTGATGAATCCGGCGTCGACCAGCATGGTGGCGCCCACGGCTTCCAGCACCAGAAACGAGGCCGCGCCAAAAGCCGTGTTGGCGACGCGCATCTCGGACCACTTGCGAAAGCTCCGCGGCGTGAAGCGCAGGGCGTAATCTTCCATCGTTTCGTTGGCGACCCAGATGTTGTAGTCGCGCCGGATCTTGATGATTTTTTGCGCTGCGGGCTTGGGGGCGGAAATCATGGAATAGACCGGAATGGAGCCGGATTCACGGGGTGGGCCAGCATCTTTGGGCGGCGTAACGACCGGAATCGCGGTGAAAGTCGCGCTGTCCGGACTGTATCGATAAAACCAGTAAATTAGACATTTTCACGCTTCTGCAACAAAATTCGGCCCCGCCGGACAAGGCGGCATTACCGTGGACACCCCACATGAACGATGCTCGGCGCCGAGCGGCCACTTTATCAGCACTGTCCCCCCAAATTGCACACACCCAAACCTTCCGCGCCGACGAGCGGGAGGCCGAGGGTACTTCCCGACGGAAGCGAGGGCTTACTTGAGTGTGAGTCCATCGGCCGGGCTTGCCCGTTCGTTTCAAATCGGTACTGCTTCTCGGGTCAGGAATCCTCCCGTAGTTAGAATCCTTCACATCCTTGGCCCGGTCCGAGTATCGAGCAGCATCCTGCGACCATGACTACCGCCATCCCTTTCCCGACTTCGGAAAAACCATCGGGCGGCGCCCGCTCCCAGTGGCTGCGCTTTGCGTTGCCGCTCATCGTCATTTCGCTGCTGATCGGTGCGATCGGCGTGGTCGGCTATCGCTATCTGAGCGACGAGATCCGTCGCGAAACCCACCGCACCCTGGCGGTCATCGCCGAACAGAAGCGCCAGCAGATCGAGGCCTGGCTCGGCGAAGCCCGAGTCGATGCCGACCTGGCCTTTTACGGCCATTCCCAGCTCGAGCTCCTTTTCAGTGAGTGGTCCAAGGGCGAAAGAAAAGATCCGGCAACCCTGAAGCGCATGCAGCGCCTGATGGAGGAAATGGCAAAGGCACGCGGCTGGGCCGGGCTGGCCGTGGTCGACGCCGAAATGCGTCCGGCCATCGTTGTCGGTGAGGCCGATATCCAGCAGCATGCAGAACTGGTCCGGGACATCCTGCGTCGGCCGCGGGTCGAGCTCGTCGATCTTCACCGCAACGCCCAGGGCAATGTGCAATACGGCGTGCTGGCGCCGATCGGCTCGCCGGACATGGTGCCGCTGGGGGTGGCCTATGTGACTTGGCGCCCCGATCAGGCGCTGAATCCGCTGGTCGAATCCTGGCCGGTGCCCACTCGCACTGCCGAAACCTATCTGGTCCGGCGCGACGGCGACGGGGTGCGTTTCCTGACGCCGCTGCGCTTCCGGCCGGACGCCACGCTGTCGCTGACCCTGCCTCTGAGCACACCGGAGATGCCCGCCGCGCGGGCCGCGCGGGGCGAGCGCGGAATCATCGAAGGCGGCCTGGATTATCGACGCGTTCCGGTGCTGGCCTACGCCTCGGCCGTCGGCGGTACGCCCTGGCTGATGATCGCCGAGATCGACGAGGTGGAGGCCTATGCGGGTCTGCGCACCATGACCTGGGCAACGTCGCTGGTGGTTGGACTGGGCCTTCTGCTGGCTTACTCCGCCGGCTATCTGTTGTGGCGCCGGGGCCGTCAGCGGCAGGAACTGGCGGCGCTGCAGGCCCAGCGGGCCGCCGAGGCGCGTTTTCGTGTCGTTTTCGAACAGGCGCCGCTGGGCGTGGCGCTGATGGACCCGCGTAGCGGCCGGATCATGGAAGCCAATCTGCGCTTTGCCGAAATCGTCGGGCGTACTCAGGCCGAACTGGTGGGACTCGACGCCCTGGAAGTCACCCATCCCGACGACGTTCCGGATAGCGTTGACCATATCGCCCGGCTGACCGCCGGTAAGATCAGCGGCTACCGCTTGAACAAGCGTTATATCCACGCCGATGGCTCGGTGGTGTGGGCCAGCGTGACCTGTGCGCCGGTGCGGGTCGATCCCGAGACGGCTCCGCGCTATCTCTTCATCGTCGAAGACATCACGGCGCGCAGACAGATGGAAGAGCGCTTGCAGGTCAGCGAGCAGCGTCACCGTCTGCTGGCCGACAACGCCATCGATGTCATCCTGACCACGGATCTCGCAGGGCGGTATTCCTATGTGAGCCCGTCCGTCGAAAAATTGTTGGGTTTTGGTCCCGACGAGATCGTGGGGCACAGCATGGAGGACGTGCTTGCGCCGGGCTCTCTGCCCATCGCCGAAGCGTATTTCAAGGAACTGCGCGCCGATCTGCTCGCCGGGCGTCCGCTCACGCCATTCCGGGCCGAACTTGAACAGCGCCGCAAGGACGGCTCGACCGTCTGGACCGATGTCACGGCCAGTCCGCTGCTCAACACCGACGGCAGTTTTGTGGAAATTCTCGGCGTGGCCCGCGACATCAGCGAGCGCAAACGCTACGAACACGATCTAAGGCAGGTCTACGACGCCGCCGAGGCAGCCAACGCGGCCAAGAGCGAGTTTCTGGCCCACATGAGCCACGAGATACGCACCCCGATGAACGCCGTGCTCGGTCTGGCCCAGGTTCTGGAGCGCGAGCCCTTGGCCGCGAATCAGCGCGATATGGTCGAGCGCATCCGCACCGCCGGACAATCCCTGCTGGCCATCCTCAACGATGTGCTCGACCTGTCCAAGATCGAGGCCGGCCAGCTGCGCATCGAGCCTCGCCCCTTCGAATTGGAACCCTTGTTGGCCAATCTCGACAGCCTGATGGGGCAGGCAGCGAGGGCCAAAGGGCTGGCGCTCAAGATCGAAATGCCGGCCACCCAGCCGGGGCTGTTGGTCGGCGACCGGCTTCGCCTGGAACAGGTGTTGTTCAATCTGACGGGCAACGCGATCAAGTTTACCGAGCGCGGCGAAGTGACACTCCTGGTCGAGACGCTCGAAGCCAGTGCAAGTGCCTTGCGGCTGCGCTTCGAAGTCCGCGACAGCGGCATCGGTATCGATCCCGAAGCGCTGTCCCACCTGTTTGCGCCCTTCACCCAGGCGGATGCCGGCATCGGCCGTCGATTTGGCGGCACGGGCTTGGGCTTGTCCATCTGCAAGCGTCTGGTGGGGCTGATGGGTGGGGAAATCGGTGCGGAGAGCAAACCGGGCGAAGGCAGCGTATTTTGGTTCGAGTTGCCCTTCGCACGCGGGGTCGAAGGCGAAGCAGCTGCGCCGGTCGGGCGGAAGGCCGCGGTGCCGAGCGGGCCACGTCTGGTCGGCGCCCACCTGCTGGTGGTGGACGACAGCGCCATGAATCGCGATCTGGTGGAACGGGCGCTGGCGCTGGAGGGGGCGATTTCCACTCAGGCGGCCGACGGTCAGCAAGCCCTGCAACTCCTGAAAACCCGACCCGAGGGTTTCGATGCGGTGCTGATGGACGTTCAGATGCCGGTCATGGACGGCCTGACCGCGATGCGCCTGATCCGCGGCGAACTGGGCATCCTCGATCTGCCCATCATCGCCTTCACCGCCGGGGTGCGCGACGAACAGCAGGCAATCGCCCGGGCGGCTGGCGCCAACGATGTGCTGGCCAAGCCGATGGATCTGGACGAGATGGCCGAACTGCTGTCGAAATGGGTCAAACCGCGGAGCCTTGCCGCCCGGCCCAAAATTTCGGCAAGCGACCTTGCCGAGGGATTTCCGGAAATCTGCGGCATCGACCGGGAACGGGCCGCAAAGCGGCTGGGGCAGGATCGGGCCATGTTCCTTGGCCTGCTGGAGATGTTCGTCGCCGACAACGCCGACGCCGTGGCCCGGGCCCGCGCCGATCTGGCCAAGGGTGAGCGGGAGTCGGCCGCCCGGCGGATGCACACCCTGCGCAGCAACGCCGGCTTCCTCTGCGCATTGGATGTGATGGAGCTGGCCGGAGAACTGGAAATGGCCATCGAGCGGGAAGAGCCGGAGCTGGACTCGCAGTTTGCGGAACTCGACCGGCGGATAGCCGAAATCGTCGAGGCTAGCGCGCCGTGGCGTTGACGGGTCGGCGCCCGTAGCGGCGTCGATCGGACCTGGGCACCGGCGTGTGGATTCGAAAGCATGCGAAAAAAAACCCGAGCGGCGTAAGCCACTCGGGTTTAAATCCACACCAAAGGAGGAGGGTGGAGGAGACAGGTTCACAATATATGAATTGAATTGTGCGCTGCAATATATATCTATATCCGCCCGTAACAAACCTCACGCTGGAGCGGTCTTCCGCCCTCTACGCCTGGCGTTAAACACGAAGCGCAGGGGCCGGCGGATCAAGCAGTCATCTGCTTTGGGCGAGCATTTCCGACCGAATGCGGCGGGTGACCGATGGTCGATTCCCTCCTGCTTTCAGTCCGGCTGCAGAAAAATTCGATGTATTCCGCGATCCCGCGTTTTGCTTGTTCTCTCGTTACGAAGCGACGGTGAGCCGCGCCGCGAGCAGCGTCTGCGGGGACCGCGGGTTCCTGCCCGTGAGGCGCTCGGCAACCCGCTCCCGATAGAAGGCGAACAAGGCCGGCTCAGCCCTTCACCGCTTCCAGCAGTTCCTTCACCGCGGCTACCCGCATTTTGAGATCCGGGGTGGCGATCTTGCGGACGAGTTTGTCGGGGCCGG
>CALMXT010000052.1 GCA_937871125.1 uncultured Zoogloea sp.
CTGCGCCGGATCATCCGCCGCGCCATCCGCCACGGCTACAAGCTGGGCGCCCGCGTCGCCTTCTTCCACAAGATGGTGCCGGATCTGGTCGCCGAGATGGGCGAGGCCTACCCCGAACTCAAGGCCGGCCAGCAGCGCGTCACCGTGATTCTCAAGCAGGAAGAAGACCGCTTCTTCGCCACCATTGAAAACGGCATGGCGATCCTCGAAGGCGAACTCGCGGCGATGGCCGCCGCCGGCAACACCGTGTTCAACGGCGAAACGGCCTTCAAGCTCCACGACACCTTCGGTTTCCCGCTCGATCTGACCGCCGACGTTTGCCGCGAGCGCGGCGTGACCGTCGACGCCGCGGCCTTCGACGCCGCGATGGCCCGCCAGAAGGAACAGGCCCGCGCCGCCGGCAAGTTCAAGATGGCCGCCAACCTCGAATACGACGGCCCGGCCACCACCTTCCACGGCTACGAAGGCCTCGAAGCCAAGGGCAACGTGCTGGCGCTCTACAAGGACGGCGTGGCCGTCAATGAACTGGTCGAGGGCGACATGGGGGTCGTGGTGCTCGACGACACCCCGTTCTACGCCGAGTCCGGCGGCCAGGTGGGCGACCGGGGCGAGTTGCGCTCGGTCCATGGCATCTTCGCGGTCGAAGACACCCAGAAGATCCAGGCCACCGTGTTCGGCCATCACGGCGTGGTCACCACCGGCAAGCTGACCGTTGGCAACGGCGTCACCGCCCGCGTGGATTCGCTGGCGCGGGTTCGCACCGCCCGCAATCACTCTGCCACTCACCTGATGCATAAGGCGCTGCGTCAGGTGCTGGGCGAGCACGTTCAGCAGAAGGGTTCGCAGGTCGATCCCGACAAGACCCGTTTCGACTTCGTGCATACCCAGCCGATGACCAATGCGCAGATCCGGGAGGTCGAGAACATCGTCAATGCCGAGATCCTCGCCAATGCGGCCTGCGAAACGCGGGTGCTGCCCATCGAGGATGCCCAGAAGCTGGGCGCGATGATGCTGTTCGGCGAGAAGTACGGCGATTCGGTGCGTGTGCTCGATATCGGCAGTTCGCGCGAACTCTGCGGCGGCACGCACGTAGCGCGCACCGGCGACATCGGCCTGTTCAGCATCGTGGCCGAAGGCGGTGTTGCGGCCGGTGTGCGCCGCGTCGAAGCGGTGACCGGCGACAACGCGCTGCGTTACGTGCAGGGCATGGAGACTGCGCTGGGTGGCGTGGCGGGCACCCTCAAGGTGCTGCGCAGCGAAGTGCCGGTCCGTGTCAACGCCCTGCTCGAGCAGACCCGTCGCCTCGAACGCGAACTGGCGGCGATGAAGGGCAAGCTGGCGTCCGCGCAGGGCGACGACCTCGCCGGCTCGGCACAGGATGTGAATGGCGTGAAGGTGCTTGCGGCCCGGCTCGACAGCGTCGACCCGGCGGCACTCCGCGAGACGCTCGACAAGCTCAAGGACAAACTCAAGTCGGCAGCCATCGTGCTGGCGACCTCGATCGAAGGCAAGGTGAGCCTGATTGCCGGCGTGACCTCCGATCTGACCGGCAAGGTCAAGGCCGGAGAGTTGGTGAACTTTGTCGCCCAGCAAGTCGGCGGCAAGGGCGGCGGCCGTCCGGACATGGCGCAGGCCGGCGGCACCGACGCTTCGGCCTTGCCGGCCGCGTTGGCGTCCGTGACCGCTTGGGTCGGCGGCAAGCTGGGCTGATCGGCATGAGCTACGGCGAATGGCGCTATTGCCCCCGGTGTGGGAGCCCGCTCGAATGGGGCGAGGTGGCGGGGCGCCATCGCCAGCTCTGTTTCAACCCGCCCTGCGGCTTCGTGCGTTGGGACAACCCGCTGCCGGTGGTTGCCGCGATCATCGAATGCGTGGATCGCGACGGCGCGGTGCTGATTGCCCGCAACCGGGCGTGGCCGGAAAAGACTTTCGGCCTCGTCACCGGCTTTCTGGAGCGCGACGAAACGCCCGAAGCCGCCGTCGCACGGGAAGTGCGCGAGGAGGTCAGCCTCGATACCGTTGCAGTGACGCTGGTCGGCGTTTATCCCTTTGCGCGCAAGAACGAGGTGGTGATCGCCTACCACGTGCAGGCGCAGGGCGAGATCGTGTTGAACGAGGAACTGGCGGAATTCCGCCTGATTGCGCCGGAAAAGCTGCGTCCCTGGCCGCAGGCGACCGGACTGGCGGTGCGAGACTGGTTGATCGGGCGTGGAATTCCGGTGCCGGACGGCTTCTGATTCGCCTTCGGTCAACGAAAAATCGCCGGCCACCCCTTGCGGGATGCCGGCGATTGTCTTTTCAGGTGCTCAGAACGGCAGCTTGACGCCCGGCCACACGCCTTCGATGGCGCGGCGGAAGTCGGCCTGGATGCGGGCGATGGCGGCTTCGTTGTCGGCCTCGAAGCGCAGCACCACGACCGGCGTGGTGTTGGACGGGCGGGCCAGGCCGAAGCCGTCGGCGTATTCGACGCGCACCCCGTCGATGGTCAGGATGCTCTCGGCGCCTTCGAATTTCGCCTCGGCCTTGAGCTTGTTCACCAGCGCGAAGGGCTCGCCTTCGTTCATCTTGATGTTGAGTTCGGGTGTGCTGATGGCGTCGGGCAGGTTCTTAAGGACCGGGTTGGCGTCGGCGTGGCGGGAGACGATCTCGAGCAGGCGGGCGCCGGTGTAGAGGCCGTCGTCGAAGCCATACCAGCGCTCCTTGAAGAACATGTGGCCGCTCATCTCGCCGGCCAGCGGGGCGCCGGTTTCCTTGAGCTTGGCCTTGACCAGCGCGTGGCCGGTGTTCCACATGGTGGGCTTGCCGCCGCGGGCCTTGATCCAGCCGGCCAGATTGCGGGTGCACTTGACGTCGTAGATGATTTCGCCGCCCGGCACGCGCGACAGCACGTCTTCGGCGAAGAGCATCAGCTGGCGGTCGGGGTAGATGATTTCGCCATCCTTGGTGACCACGCCCAGGCGGTCGCCGTCGCCGTCGAAGGCCAGGCCGATTTCGGCGTCGGTTTCCTGGAGGGCACGGATCACGTCGGCAAGGTTTTCGGGTTTGGACGGGTCGGGATGGTGATTGGGGAAGTTGCCATCCACTTCGCAGAACAGTTCGATCAGTTCGCAGCCGAGGCGCTTGAAGAGCTCCGGAGCCACCGCGCCGGCCACGCCGTTGCCGCAGTCCATGACGATCTTCATCGGACGGGAAAGCTTCACGTCGCCGACGATTTTTTCGACATAGGCCGGAACGACGTCGGCCTGGGTGAGTTTGCCGGGAACGGCGGCAGTGACGAGCTTGCCGTCGATGATGCGCTGGCGTAGTGCCTGGATCAGTTCGCCAAAGAGCGTCTGACCGCCGAGGACCATCTTGAGGCCGTTGTAGTCGGGCGGATTGTGGCTGCCGGTGACTGAGACACAGGAATTCGTACCCAGTTCGTAGGCGGCGAAATAGGTGAGCGGAGTCGGCACGCAGCCGACGTCGATGACGTCCACGCCCGCCGCCCGAATGCCGTCGGCGAGGGCGCCGGCCAGTTCGGGGCCGGACAGGCGGCCGTCGCGACCGACGGCGATGGCCTTCTGGTCACGGGCCACGGCTTCGGAACCGAGGGCGTGGCCGATGGCGCGAACGGCTTCGGCGGTCAGGGTCTTGTCGACAATGCCACGGATGTCATAGGCCTTGAAGATCTCGGGGGCGGGAACGAACATGCGGAAAACTCCGGTGCGAAAACGATGAAGGATGAATTATACGCGGCGCAGCATGACACTCCGGCGTTCGGCTAAGCAATTGTCGGAAAAGTGCTTTGGGAACTGCGGGCAGCTGTGAAAAAGCGCACGAGACGGCCAGGCAGCCAATCCAGATGGCCCGGCCAGCCACCGACGACGAAACCCACATGGCCGCCTTCCTCTGGCTGCTCCAGTTGCACGGCGTTGGAGACCTCGCGGGTGTCCGGCAGGTGAACGGCCGGCAGGAAGGGGTCGTTCAACGGGTTGATCAGCAGCGTGGGCACGCGGATGCCGTGCAGGTGGGGCTTGCTGGAGGCGCGCAGCCAGTAGTCGTCGGCATCGCGAAAGCCATGCAGTGGGGCGGTGACGAGATTGTCGAATTCGTAAAGATTGGCCGCCTTCCACATGGCGTCGCTGTTGAAGAGGCCTGGGTGGCGGTGCAGCTTGGCGGCGGCGTTGGCTTTGAGGGTGGCGAGGAAGTGGCGGGTGTAGACGCGATTGAAGCCGCGTCCAAGGTGATGTCCGGCGGCGGCAAGGTCGAGGGGCGGGCAGATCGCGGCGGCGGCATCGACGAACCTGCTGGCGGCTTCGCCGCGGGTGCCGAGCCACAGAAGCAGCGCGTTACCGCCGAGTGAGACGCCGGCGGCGTAGCGCGGAACGTCGGCAAAGCCTGCGGCCAGACGCTCGAGAATCCAGCCGATTTCGTCCGCGTCGCCGGAGTGGTAGGCGCGCGGCAGACGGTTCGGCTCGCCGGAGCAGCCGCGGAAGTGGGGCACGACGCCGTTCCAGCCCCGCTCGGCCAGATGGCGCATCAGACTGCGGGCGTAGGGTGAGCGGCTGGAACCTTCGAGACCGTGGAAGAGGACGACGAGCGGCGCGCCGGGGCAATGGGGGAGCCAGTCGAGATCGATGAAATCGCCGTCCGGCGTGTCCCAGCGTTCGCGCCGATAGGGCGGCAACGGCCCTTTGCGGAGCAGCGGCCAGATGGTTTGGAGGTGGCCGCCGGGAAGCCAGCTGGGGGCGACGTAGCCTCGATCGGTGGCTCGGACGCGACTCAATGGAGGATGTGCGGGCTGTCGCTGCCGCCCAGGTTGTCCGTGTCGGGTGCGGGGGAGGCGTGGTGCAACACCATTCGCCAGCCGACTGCGCCACGGATGAATACGTTGGTGGCGATGATGGGCGGGTGCAGGCGGTTGTCGCCTTCGAGGTGGATGCGCTGATGGACGGTATGGACGGCCGTCATCAGGTTGAGCCACTGCACCGGCTGGGTGGCAAGCACGGTGATGCGAGTGCCGGCCTCGAACAGTTGTCGCCAGGATTCGCGTATCGCCGCAATGCCTATCAGGCGGATGCTCCCCGGGTGAATGCACACGACCTCCTCGTCTTCCGACCACACCGACATCATGCCGTCGAGGTCGGCACGGGCGAGCGCGTCATAGAAGGCGGCTTCGGCCTCCGAGGGGGAGGTGAAGATTGGGTTCGTCATGCGGAAGACTTTCGCGAGGAGAGGGCGGACGTGACACGGGGGCGTTGCCGCCCCCGTGCCGGCCGAGGTCCGCTGGGCGGGGTCAGTGGTGACCCTTGGGCAGCTCGCCCGTGATGACGTATTCGGCGCCGCAATAGGGGCACTTTGCCTTGCCGGTGGCGAGGACGTCGAGAAACACGCGCGGATGACGGGCCCACAGCGGCGCGTCGGGCATCGGGCAGTGGAGCGGCAGATCTTTGGCGGTGACTTCGATCGGCTTGGTCTTGTCCTGGTTTTCAGGCATGGATATCTCCCTTGGGTGTCAGATGAAGGACAGCCAGTTTTCGTACTCGGGCGCCTGGCCGTTAACGATTTCGAAGAAGCGCTTTTGCAACTTGTGGGTGACGGGGCCGCGTTTGCCTTCGCCGATGATGCGGCCGTCCACGTCGCGGATCGGGGTGACTTCGGCGGCGGTGCCGGTGAAGAAGGCTTCGTCGGCGATGTAGACATCGTCGCGGGTGACGCGCCGGGAAACCACGTCCATGCCGAACTCCTTGGCGACCTGGATGACCGAGGCGCGGGTGATGCCGGTGAGGGCGGAGGCGATTTCGGGCTCGTAGATCACGCCGTCCTTGACCAGGAAGAGGTTTTCGCCGGCGCCTTCGGCCACAAAGCCGTTGGTGTCGAGGAGGAGGGCTTCGTCGTAGCCGGCTTCGACGGCTTCGGCGTTGGCCAGGATGGAGTTGGCGTAAGTCGAGGACAGCTTGGCTCGGGCCATCGTCACGTTGACGTGCTGGCGCGCGAAGGAGGAAATCTTGACGCGGATGCCGTGTTCGAGGGCTTCTTCGCCCAGATAGGCGCCCCACGGCCAAGCCGCGATGGCCACATGGATGGTGGCGCCGTGGGTGGAAATGCCCATTTTTTCGGAGCCGTAGAAGGCGATCGGGCGCAGGTAGCAGCTCTCGAGCTTGTTGGCGCGGACGACTTCAAGCTGGGCTTCCATCAGGACTTCCTTGGAGTAAGGAATATCCATCATGTAGATCTTGCCGGAGTTGAGCAGACGCTGGGTGTGCTCGGCGAGGCGGAAAATGGCCGTGCCCTTGACGGTGTTGTACGCGCGGACGCCCTCGAAAACGGACAGGCCGTAGTGAAGGGAGTGGGTGAGCACGTGGGTGGTCGCTTCACGCCACGGAACTAGTTTGCCGTCGTACCAGATGAAACCGTCGCGGTCGGACATGGACATGATGCAGATCTCCAGCTGAATGCATTGAAATGAAGCCGCCGATTCTAGCGCATTCCGCAGGTCTGCGGACCGCTGCCCCGAAGGGGTAAAATGCGCGCATTTGCGTGCACGGAATGCTGATAAGGAACTGGAAGCCGAATGTGACGGTGGCGGCGGTGGTCGAGCGCGACGGCCGTTTTCTGATGGTCGAAGAGGAAACCGACGATGGTGTGCGCTTCAACCAGCCGGCCGGCCACCTCGATCAGGGGGAGTCGCTGGTACAAGCCGCGGCCCGCGAGGCGCTCGAAGAAACTGCCCATCGTTTCAGGCCGGATTTTCTGGTCGGAATCTATCAGTGGCCGCGGCCGGTCGGCGATATCACTTACCTGCGCTTTGCCTTTGGCGGCGAGCTTGTCGGCTTCGACCCGGAACGGGAACTCGACAGCGGCATCCTGCGGGCGGTGTGGATGAGCCTCGACGAGTTGCGCGCTACCCGCGAGCGTCATCGCAGTCCGCTGATTCTGCAGTGCTGCGAGGATTACATGGCGGGGCGGCGTTTTCCGCTCGATCTGATCCGGCATTACGACGCCTGACGATGCGTCGGCTCGCGCAGATTGGGGCTGTCGCGTTGTCGGTCGGTCTGGGCGCCGGGCCGGCGAGGGCCGATGAGCGGGTGTCGATCTGCTACAACTACGGTTGTCTGGCGCAGGCGGAGGTGGTGTTTTCGGAGGCCCGCCTGGCTGAAGTGGCGGAACGCTTGTCCCGGGCCGATTCGGCGGTCGCCGAGCGGGCGATTCTGGCGCAGGTGCTCGGGCAGCTTTATCGCTGGGTTGGCGAGCAGTCGCCGATCGGTGCGGATCGGCCGGGCAATTATCTGGATTTTGGCGTGAATGGGATGATGGACTGCATCGATCATTCCGAATCGACGACGCGCCTGTTGCGCTTGCTGGAGGCGCGCGGATTGCTGCATTTTCATGTGGTGGAGCCGATCGCCCGGCGGGTTCGCTGGGTGTTTGCGCAGCATTTTTCGGCGGTGATTCGCGAGCGTAGTGAAGCGCCGCCTGCGGTCGGTGCGCGTTTTGCGGTGGATACCTGGTTCGGGGAGCACGGCGATCCTGCCGTGGTGCTGCCCCTGGAAGATTGGCTGGATGGAGAGGGACCGAATGTCTCATAAGCAAAAAGTCGTCGTCGGCATGTCCGGCGGCGTGGATTCGTCGGTGGCAGCCTTGTTGCTCAAGCAGCAGGGTTACGACGTGGTCGGCCTGTTCATGAAGAACTGGGAGGACGACGATGACGACGAATACTGTTCGACGCGCCAGGATCTGGTGGACGTGGTGTCGGTGGCCGACGTGATCGGCATCGACCTGGAGGTGGTGAACTTCTCGAAGGAATACAAGGAGCGGGTTTTTGCCGATTTCCTGAGCGAGTACGAGGCCGGTCGCACCCCCAATCCGGACATCCTGTGCAACTCGGAGATCAAGTTCCGGGCCTTCCTCGATCATGCGATGGCCCTCGGCGCCGACCGGATCGCGACCGGCCACTATGCCCAGGTGCGCGAATGGACCAACGACGGGCGCACCGAATATCAGCTCCTCAAGGCCGAGGACGGGACCAAGGATCAGAGCTACTTCCTGTATCGTCTGAATCAGGCCCAATTGTCGAAAACGCTGTTTCCCATCGGCCACCTCTACAAGCGCGACGTGCGCAAGATGGCCGAGGCGGCGGGCCTGCACGTGCATGCCAAGAAGGATTCGACCGGCATCTGTTTCATCGGCGAACGGCCGTTCCGCGAGTTCCTGGGGCGCTATCTGCCGGCCCGGCCGGGCGAGATCCGCACCCTGGAGGGTGACAGGGTGATCGGCCAGCATCAGGGTTTGATGCATCACACCATCGGCCAGCGCAAAGGGCTGCAGATCGGCGGGCTCAAGGGCAATCAGGACGATGCCGGCGAGCACGAGGCCTGGTACGTGGCGGTCAAGGATATGGCGAAGAACGTGCTTTACGTGGTGCAGGGGCACGATCACCCGGCGCTGCTGAAGGACCGGCTGGTTGCCGCCGAGCTGTCGTGGGTTGCCGGTCGCGATCCGCGTACCCACTGGGTGTATACGGCCAAGCCGCGCTATCGCACGCCGGATGCGCCCTGCGAGATCGATGTGCTGGAAAGTGGCCGCGCGGAGATCGCTTTCGCCCAGCCCCAATGGGCGGTGACGCCAGGGCAGAGCGTGGTGGTGTACGAGAGCAAGGTCTGCCTGGGCGGCGGAATCATCGTGGCTTGAGGGCGGCGAGCGCGTCGTCTGGAACGAAACGCTCCGGGTTGGGCGCGCAGGGGTCGGTTGGGAGGCGTGGGCGCCAAGCTTGCAGGGAAGAGCTCCCACCTTGGAGCAAAATAGTCCTAAATCGGACGATTCCATCCAACTTTGGGTGCTTGCGTGCCAGCTTGAAAGCAAAAAATGCCAGCCTTGGAGCATCGTGCTCCTGGGCTGGCGTTTTTTTGTTCGTAAGAGGGATGAAAAACGTCTGGGGTGCCGCCGCGACGGGTCAGGGGTTCTGGGCGAGCCGGTAACTTGGGTAGGACCAGTTGTTCTCCCAGGCGCCGCGTACCAGGTTGGGATACTCGGCACGGCCGAGGCTGCCGTTGTAGCGGCCCAGGGCACGGAAGAGGTCGCCCTTTTCGATGTTGAGGTAGTGGCGCAGGATCGTGCAGCCGAAGCGCAGGTTGGTGCGCATATGGAACAGGTTGCTATCCGGCGTGCCGATCAGCTGCGTCCAGAACGGCATGACCTGCATGTAGCCGCGGGCGCCGGCCGTGGATAGCGCGTATTTTTTGAAGCCGCTTTCGACCTGGATCAGGCCCAGCACCAGTTGCGGGTCGAGGCCGGCACGGGTGGCTTCATAGTGCACCGAGCGCAGGAGTTCGGAGCGGTAGGCTTCATCGGGGATGCGCCGGGCCAGACGTTGGGACATTTCGGCCAGCCAGCGCGCCCGCTCGGGGGAGTGCTGGAAGCTGCTGTCGAGGGGCGCCTGATCGGCGACCGCCGCGTGCAGGGCGGCCTGCACGCTGGCGGCCAGCGGTTCGTATTGTTGATTGCCGGCCCGCACGATCGTCGTTCCGCCTGCCAGCAGCAGGGCGAGGAGGGCGGAGGCGAGGGTTTTGTGCAGGCCGGTCATCGCTCTCAGCCCTTGAGCTTGGCGATCAGCGTGGCGGCGACGTCCGCGACGGCCAGCTTGGCGGCTTCCGCGTCGCGACGGCCCTGGTATTCGACCACGCCTTCCTTCAGGCCGCGGTCGCCGATCACTACACGGTGGGGCGTGCCGATCAGTTCGTTGTCGGCCAGGAGCGAGCCCGGACGTTCGTCCCGGTCGTCGAGGAAAACATCGATGCCGGCAGCGCTGAGTTCGGCATAGAGCGCGTTGGCAACATCGCGGACGGTTTCGGACTTGGCGAAGCCCATCGGCACGATGGCGACCTGGAAGGGCGCGATGGCGTCCGGCCAGATGATGCCGCGGGCGTCGTTGTTCTGTTCGATGGCCGCGCCCAGGATGCGGGAGACG
>CALMXT010000053.1 GCA_937871125.1 uncultured Zoogloea sp.
TTGTAGCGGCCTTCGATCTTGAAGCTGGAAATGCCGGCGTCGGCCAGGGCGCGCAGGTTGGCGCTCTGGTTGTTGTCCTTCATTGAGAGCAGGTGCTGGTTGCTGGCAACGAGGTTGCCGTCCTTGTCGGCGAGGTCGTAGGGCAGACGGCAGGCTTGCGAGCACTCGCCCCGGTTGGCGCTGCGCCCGGTGTGGGCGTGGCTGATGTAGCACTGGCCGCTGAAGGCGACGCAGAGGGCGCCGTGGACGAAAAATTCGAGGGCGCAATCGGTGGCGGCGGCAACCTTGCGGATTTCGGCAAGGCTCATCTCGCGGGCGAGCACGATCTGCGAGAAACCCACATCCTGCAAAAAGCGGGCTTTTTCGGCGTGGCGGATGTCGGTTTGGGTGCTGGCGTGGAGCTGGATCGGCGGCAGGTCGAGCTCGAGGATGCCCATGTCCTGGACGATCAGGGCGTCGGCGCCGGCTTCGTAGATCTGGTGGATCAGCGCGCTGGCGCCGTCGACTTCCGCATCGTGGAGGATGGTGTTGCAGGTGACGAAGACCCGCGCTCCGAAGCGGTGGGCGTGGCGGATCAGGCGTTCGATGTCGGCGACGCTGTTTTCGGCATTGGCCCGTGCCCCGAAAGCCGGGCCGCCGATGTAGATGGCGTCGGCGCCGTGATTGACCGCCTCGATGCCGATGTCGGCGTTCTTGGCCGGGGCGAGGAGTTCGAGTTGCTTGCGGGGATGGGTCATGCGGTGCTCTCCAGGGGATGCCCGACGGGGGCGCGCTGCTCGGTCGGCAGCTTTTCAACCCGCCATTATCTCCCGTGAGGGCGGAGGCGTCGAGGGAGGCTTCCGCGCTGGGCCGGCCGCCGATGTGCGCACCTCTTGCCGGGCGGGTTCGGGCCGGCTACCTTGCTGCTCCCCGGCGGCTGACGGCCGGACTTTTCCATCGACTCTTTCGACTTTGCGACCTTGACCATGAGATTTTCCCGCGTCTTTCTCAATCGCCTGCAAAACCAGGCCGCCGCCAACGACACGGTCGTGGTGATCGACGTGCTGCGTTCCTTCACCACGGCGGCGGTGGCACTTTCCAGGGGGGCGTCGGCGATTTATCCGGTGGATGGGATTTCGGCCGGGATCGTGTTGGCCGGCCGGCTCGGCGACGCGGTGTCGGTAGGGGCGATAGAAGGCGGCGATCCGGCGCCGGGCTTCGATTTCGGCAATTCGCCGTCGCGGCTGCTGAAGGCCGATCTCACCGGAAAGCCGGTGGTGATGAGCACGGCCGCCGGCGTGCGGGGGCTGCAGCGCTATCGTCAGGCGCGCAAGCTCTACGCCACGAGCCTGGTGTGTGCGCGGGCGACGGCCGAGGCGATCCGCGCTGCGGGCGCAGACGAGGTGTGTTTCATCATCACCGGCGAATGGGTGGATCGGGACGGCGACGAAGATGTCGCTTGCGCCGACTACATCGAAGCCCTGCTGCGCGGCGAGTCGCCGGCTCCGGAAGACTTTGCGCGGCGGGTGCGGGATTCCGATTTCGGCCGGCGCTTTGCAGCGGGAACCTGGCCCAATCTGCCCGCCGCCGACCTCGATCTTGCCGCCCAGGCCGATCTCTTCCGGTTTGCGATGCGGGTGCGCTGCGAGGGCGATCATCTGGTGATTCGCTGAAGGCGCGCGCCGGATATCGCGGCCGGGAGTTGTCGCGGCGCTTGGCGTCCGTGCCGCGGACTGGAACAATCCGCCCTTCGCACACTTTGCCCGAGGGCCGCCATGGAATCCCGACTGACCGAAATCGAGATCAAGCTCGCCCTGACCGAAGATCTGGTGGACGCGCTCAACATGACCGTGCACCGCCAGCAGGAGCAGATCGACGCGCTGCAGCGCCAGATCCGCGCGCTGTATCAACAAATGCAGTCCGCCACGCCGGCCGCCGAAGCGCGCGACCTGCGGGAGGAGATTCCGCCGCATTACTGAGCGCCTTGCCGAGAGAGCTATGAATGGCTGTCGTGATTTATCGAATTACTTATCCGAATGGCAAAATCTACGTCGGTCAGGATCGAACCGACAGCATCAATTATTTCGGCAGTGCTTCCAGCGCTTTGATAGCTCGGGATTTCTCGTTTGAGGAGCGGCAGAGCTTCACGATCACACGCGATATTCTGTGGATGTCGGAGACAGCATCGCGGTGCGAAATAAATCGGAAGGAGATCGAGTTCATTCTTCTCCATCGATCGAATGACCCCACGATGGGCTACAACCAGTTTCCCAAGTACAAGCCGGACTGAATCACGTGCCGGTCCCGTCGAGTCCACATGTAGTTCTTAGGCCCGGCTCCCCGCATCGTCACCCCTGTGCGTCGCTTCGGGGCACGAAGCTGCGTTTCCGGGGGGCCGCTCCCGCCCGAGGCGCATCAGATTGGTTCCGATAGCGCTCCGGCCGTATTGAAATATCGTTTGCCGTCATCGGCGCATGAAACCGCTGTTCACCCGCTGTTCACCATTTTTCCGACCATGATCCAACGCTTCGCCAATCCTTACCTTCTGCTGACCTTGAGTGCCCTGTCCTGGTCGAGCAATATGGTCCTCGGTCGTGCCATCCGTGGCGACATTCCGCCGCTGACGCTTTCGTTCTGGCGCTGGGCGATTGCGGGCCTCTTCGTGCTGCCGCTCGCGCTGCCGCATCTCAGGCAGCAATGGCCGCTGCTCAAGGCGGGCTGGCGGCCGCTGCTGGTTCTCGGGTTGCTCGGCATCGCCGGCTACAACACCTTTGCTTATCTCGGCCTGCAGCACACCACGGCAACCAACGCCGCGCTGCTCAATTCCTTCGTGCCGATCGCCACCATTGCGATTTCCTGGGCTTTCCTCGGAAAACACCTCAAGCCCCTCGAAGCGGTGGGCGTGCTGATTTCCCTGTGCGGTGCGCTGACCATCGTCGCGCGGGGCAACGTGGGAGTGCTCGCCAGCCTCGACCTCAATATTGGAGACTTGTGGATGCTGCTTGCGGTGCTCGACTGGGCGCTCTACACCATCGCGCTGGCGTGGCGCCCCGCCGGTGTCCACCCGACGCTGATGCTCGGCACGACGATCGCGATCGGCATCGTCGCCCTGGCGCCTGCCTACGCCTGGGAACTCGCCCAGGGTGCCCGGATGAATCTGCATCCCGAAGCGATGGCGATCCTGGCCTACATCGGCATTGTTCCCGGCTTCGTCAGCTACATTTTCTACAACCGCGGCGTTGCCGAAGTGGGGGCGAACCGCGCCAGCCTGTTCATTCACCTGATGCCGGTTTTCGGCACCTTGCTGTCATCGGTGTTTCTCGGTGAAGTGCCCCACTGGTACCACTACCTTGGCATCGGCCTGATCTTCACCGGCATCGGCCTGACGATGAAACGTTGATCCGACCGAGGCCGGGCGTGAGGCCGAGGCTTCAGTGGAGGATTTCCGGCTTGGTGAGCGGCGTCACGTCCACCCAGACGTCGCTGCCGTCGTCACTCTCGCGGATCTGCAGCCCGAAGGTGGCAAAAGCGGCTTGAACGTCGCGGCGGAGCGGCGCGTCGGCGAGTTCGCCCGCTTCGATGGCATGGCCGGCGGCGAGGTGTTGGGCGGTGGTGAGCCAGATCGGCGACAGGAAGGATTGGGCGACCAGTTCGTGCATTTCGGCACTGATCCCCTTGAGCGGCTGTCCCATGCCGTCGAGATAGCCCTGGACGTGGGCGACGGCCTGCATCAGGTGGGCGATGCGGCCGAGGCTCTTGGCGAACAGGCTGTCGAGATCCTGGTCGGCGAAATACAGGGTGATTTCCTCCTGCATGCCGTCGGGCAGGGCTTGCAGCAGCGCGGCCAGATGATTGAGCAGGAGGTCGGAATCGGCCGGCACCGACCAGGCGCTGCGCCGGTTGATGCGGTACTCGTGCCACATGGCGCCGACAATGGGCGCGAGCGCTCTTGCCAGCGGCGCGTCGGCCACTTCGGGAGCCGGCTGGCGGGCGTCATGGAGGCGCCAGCATTCCTTGTGCAGGTGGTGGATCAGGCGGGCGATTTCTGCGCCGTCGCCTTCGAGCGTCTGCCACAGTCTGGTGCCGTCGAAGAGCAGCGCGAACTGGCCCTGGCTGTGCTCATCGGCAACGATGCGCGACAGGTGCTCGCCGGCGACCGGCATCGCGCCGGCCTTTTGCTCGGCGGCGGACAGGTCGTCGGCGACGACGATGCGGGACAGCGCGGACAGGTCGAGCGCGGTGTCGCGGGCCTGGATGCGGCTCACGAGGGCTTCGATGACTTGGCGGAGGGTGGCGGCGTTGGCGCTGGAGACGGGGCCGTCGAATTCGATGTTCATGGTCGGCGGGGGCGATTGGGAAAGCCGGACACGGCTTGAATGGAAAAGCCCGGCGCACCGCCGGGCTTCGGGTGAAGCGTCTTACTCTTCTTCGACGTGACGCAGGGACAGGTCGACGGCGCGGACGTCCTTGGTCAGGCTGCCGATGGAGATGCGGTCGACGCCGGTTTCGGCGATGGCGCGCACACGCTCCAGATTTACGCCGCCGGAGGCTTCGAGTTCGGCGCGGCCGTCATTGAGGGCGACGGCTTCGCGCATCTGGTCGAGGTTCATGTTGTCGAGCAGGATCATCTTCGCGCCGGCGGCGAGGGCTTCGTCGAGCTGGGCGAGGTTTTCGACTTCGACTTCGATGAAGACATTGGACGGGGCGTAGGAGCGGGCCTGCTCGATCACGGCCTTGATGCTGCCGGCGGCGATGATGTGGTTTTCCTTGATCAGGATGCCGTCGTAGAGGCCGACCCGGTGGTTGGTGCCGCCGCCGATGCGCACGGCGTATTTCTGGGCCAGACGCAGGCCCGGCAGCGTCTTGCGGGTGTCGACGATCTTGGCCTTGGTGCCGGCCACCGCGGCCACGTAGGTGGCGGTGAGGGTGGCGGTGCCGGAGAGCAACTGGACGAAGTTGAGCGCGGTGCGCTCGGCGGTAAGGAGGGCGCGGGCGGAGGCGTCGACTTCGCACAGCAGCTGGCCGGGCTTGAGGCGTTCGCCGTCGCGGGC
>CALMXT010000054.1 GCA_937871125.1 uncultured Zoogloea sp.
AGGGGCCAGCAATGTGGCCCCTGAGTTTTTTGGGGCAGATCAGTGCCCGTTTTGCAGCAGGGCGGTTTGCCCGATGCTGAAGTAAAGCGAAGCGCCGTGGCCGACTTCGCCTTCGGCCCACACTTCGCCACCATGTCGGCGGACGATGCGGGCGACGGTGGCCAGCCCGATCCCGGTGCCGGGGAATTCCCGGTCGGAGTGCAGGCGCTGGAAGGGGCGGAACAGGTTTTCCCGGTAGCGCATGTCGAAACCGGCGCCGTTGTCGCGGATCACGAAGGCATCGACGCCTTCATGGCGGGTGGCTTCGAAGCGGATCTCCGGATGTTCGACGCGGCCGGTGAATTTCCAGGCGTTGCCGAGCAGATTCTCGAGCACGGTGCGCATCAGGCTCGGGTCGCCCTCGACTTCGAGATGCGGAGCGATATCCACCCGCACGTTCCGTTCCGGCTCCTGCTGGCGCAGTTCCTCGCAGATGGCCTGGGCGAGCACCGAGAGGTCTACCGGGCGACGATCCAGTTCTTTGCGGCTGACCCGCGACAGGGTCAGCAGGTCGTCGATGAGTTGTCCCATGCGATGCACGGCTGCGCGGACGCGGCGTAGCAGTTCCTTGGCTTCGTCGTCGAGCTTGTCCCCGTAATCCGACCCGAGGATCGCGCTGTAGCCTTCGATGGCGCGCAGCGGCGCGCGTAGATCGTGGGACACCGAGTAACTGAAGGATTCGAGTTCGTTGAGCGCGGCGCTCAGTTGGGAGGTGCGCTCGGCGACGCGGCGTTCGAGTTCGGTGTTGAGGCGTTTGATGGCGCGCTCGGCGAACTTGCGTTCGGTGAGATCGGTGCCGACGCCGACGATGTGCGGCTTGCCGCCGAGAATGACCCGCCGGCCGATGACGAGGAAGGGGACCGGCTCTTTGTCGATCCGGCGGAGCATGACTTCGGCGGAGGTTTCGCCGGTGAGCAGGGCGGATTCGATGCGGTGGGCCATCACCGGCTCCTGCTCCTGGATCACCAGGCTTTCGGCTTCGGCGTTGAGGAGCTGGGCGTCGGAGAGACCGGTCAGTTCGCTGACGAAGCGGTTCCATAGCACCAGCCGACCGTGCTGATCGAAGAGGAAGAAGGGGGCCGGCAGGCCGTCGATGAGGCCGCGGGAGAAATCGCGTTCGGCTTTGAGCTGTTCTTCGGCCACTTTGCGGGCGGTGATGTCGCCGATCGAACCGACCATGCGCACCACGCGACCCTGCTGGTTGCGGTGAGCGAGGCCGCGGGCAAGCACCCAGTGGAAACGGCCGTCCTTGTCGGCGATGCGATATTCGGATTCGAAATGATCGGTTTCGCCGCGCAGGTGGGCGACCACATCGTCGTGGTAGCGCGCCCGATCGTCCGGGTGAAGGAGCTTGAGCCACTCGGTGCCGGTGGTGCGCAGGGTGTCGCTGTTGAGGCCGAGAAGGGACAGCAGGCGTGTCGACAGATACAGGTAGCCGCCGTCCGGATCCCAGTCCCACAGGCCTTCGTTGGTGCCGCGCTGGGCGAGAACGTAGCGTTCCTTGGTGTCGCGCAGCTGTGCTTCGGTTTCGAGGAAGGCGGTCCGGTCCTCGACGATGCCGATGCCGCCGCAAACTGCGCCGGTCATGTCGTATTCCGGTGCGACGCGGATGGACAGGACGTGTATGTTGGCCGATACGGGCGTGATGAAGGGGCCGTCGTAGGCGCCGCGCTGTCCCGCCAGGGCACCCTGGAGGACGGACAGGATGGCTTCGTCGCTGAGGATGTGCAGGTCGATGCCTTGGAGGCGCTCGGGGGTGGATTGCAGGATTTCGGCCAGGCGGCCATTGCAGTAGCTGATCAGGAGATCGGCGGTGTAATGGAAGATGCCGACCGGCGCGTTTTCAACGAGCGCCCGGTAATGTGTCTGTTGCGTGGCCAGGGCGTGTCGCTGGAGGCGTTCTTCGGTGCGATCGTGGATCACCAGTACGCTGCCGAGGGTGTCGCCGCCGTCGTGGGGCGCCATGCGAATCGGGGCGCGACTATAGGTGATCGGGTGCGATGCGCCATTGCGGTCGATCAGCAGGCCGGGCCGGGCCGGGTCGGAGACGACTTCTCCGGTGACTTCGTCAACAATGCGCAATACCGTGGCCAGGGCTTGGCCGCGGGCTTCGTCCTCGCTCCAGCCGGTGAGCGATTCGGCTACCGCATTCATCAGCGTGACGCGGTCCTGGAGGTCGGCGGTGATGACGGCTTCGCCGATGCTGCACAGGGTGATGCGGAGGTTTTCGCGCGCGGAGCGTTCGGCGGTCTGGTCGGAGGCGGTGCCGACGATGGCCTTGAGCGTGCCGTCCGGGTGGCGCAGCAGGGTCATCGCGTCGCGAATCCACAGTGGGCCGGCGCTGGCCGAGTCGAGACGGTATTCGTGGGTGACTTCGATAGGATCGTTGCCGGGTGCGCGGAGTGCTTCGCCGATGCTGGCCCAGATGCGGCCCAGGTCTTCGGTCGAAGTGCGGCGCGCGAAGTATTGCCATCCGCCCGGCGCGCACAGCACTTCGGTGGGGGAGCCGAGCCACTCCGCGGCACGGGCCGAAATGTAGTCGTAGCATTCGTGGGCCGGGTTGAAGCGGTACAACAGGTGCTGGTTCTTTTGCAAGGCCTCTTCGAAATGGCCTTCGGCTTCCGGAGCGGCGGTTTCGTCCACGGCACGCGGTGCTTCGGCTGCGCCGACGAGGGGCATGGGCGCCGCGGCAGCCGGTCGGGTTGTGCTGCGTATCAGGAAAAAGATGAACAGGCTGGTGAGGGCGATCAGCACGCCGCTCAGGGACTCGCGCAGCAGCGCCGCGGAAGTGCTGTCGGTGCTCGCCATTGCCGCAAGGCGGTCGGCGCCGACGATCAGGGCTGTCGCCGCGAGCGCGTAGAGCAACGCCGCCCGGGCAGCCCGGCCGGTTGGCGAGCTCGCAGGGCGGGATGCGGGATGCTGTGCGACCTTTGCCGGGTCGGGCCGGTGGCCCGGTTCGAGGGTCATCGGGGCAGTCCTGTCGGGGAACGCGCAATCACTGTTTGGGCCAGTCTTTCCACGATGCTGCTTTAAAATTCGTCATCCACATTTAGAAACTTCATTCCTCCCTTACCATGATCCCAACAAGCTCCGAGCAGGACGCCGAATTCATGAGCGTCGCCATCGAACTGGCCGAGGAGGCCGGCCGCTGCGGTGAAGTTCCCGTAGGTGCCGTTGTCGTCGGGCCGGATGGTCGTATCGTCGGGCGCGGCTTCAATCAGCCCATCCTGCGCCGCGACCCTACTGCCCATGCCGAAATCATGGCCTTGCGCGCCGCTGCGCAAACCCTCTCCAACTATCGGATGCCGGGTTGCACCTTGTACGTCACCCTCGAACCCTGCGCGATGTGCGCCGGGGCGATTATGCATTCCCGAATCGGACGGGTGGTATTTGGTGCCCGGGATCCGAAGACCGGTGTTGCAGGTAGCGTAATCGATCTTTTCTCGGAGACGCGTCTAAACCATCACGCCGCGGTCGAGGGAGGCTTGCTCGCCGACACCTGCGGAGGACTTTTGTCCGGTTTTTTTGCCGCCCGGCGCAAACCGGCGGTCGGAGCTTGAATATGGTGCAGATTCGGATCGACATTTCCACCCAGACGTTGTTTCTGTTCGGCGACGATGGAGCCTGCATTCGGCGTTACCGGGTGTCGACGGCAAAGAACGGCCCCGGCGAGGAGAGCGGTAGTCATCGCACGCCCCGCGGCCGGCACCTCGTCCGTGCCCGGATCGGTGCCGGTGCGCCGCTTGGGGCGGCCTTCCGCGGCCGCCGGCCGACCGGCGAGGTATGGACGCCGGAGGTCGGGGCGGCCGCTCCCGAGCGGGACTGGATTCTGACTCGCATCCTGTGGCTGTCGGGCACCGAGCCGGGCTTCAACCGGCTCGGCAAGGTCGATTCGATGCGCCGCTATATCTACATCCACGGCACCCCCGATACCGAGCCGATGGGCGTGCCCCGGTCCATCGGTTGTGTGCGTATGCGCAACCGCGATGTGGCCGAACTCTTCGATCTCGTTCCGGCAGGCACGCCGGTGGATATTCGGGCATGAGCGGCGGTAGCGGCGCGACTGTCCGACTCGGCGCGTGGGATGAACTCGCGGCCTCGGTTTCGCCGGTCCGCTTCCGGGTTTTCGTGGATGAACAAGGGGTTCCGGCATCGCTGGAACTCGATGAGTTCGACGCGCTGGCGTGCCACGCGCTGGCGCTGGTCGGAGACGTGCCGGTGGGCACCGGGCGTCTGTTGCCCGACGGCCATATCGGTCGGATGGCCGTGCTGCCCGACTGGCGCGGTCGCGGGATAGGCGCGGCCTTGCTGGAGGCGTTGATGGCGGAGGCCGCGCGGCGCGGCATGCATCGGCTGGCCTTGAGCGCTCAAACCCACGCGCTTGGGTTTTATGCCCGTTTTGGTTTCGAGCCGGAAGGGGCGGTGTATCAGGAGGCGGGTTTGCCCCATCAAGCGATGGGACGGGCGATTTGATCCGGAGCCCGATGGGCTTCAGGCGGTCAGCTTGCGGGTCAGATGGGCCTGAAACCATGCCACCGCGAGATCGGCCGCATCGTCGAGGGCACCCGGTTCCCGGAAGCAGTCGTCGGTGCCGGGAACGGTGCGCCATGCCTTGGGGCAACCGAGCAGCTCATAGGCCTGGTGGAGGTTGCCCAGGCCTTCGTCCTTCTCGCCGACGATCATCAGGGTCGGACATGCAACCTGACGCAGCGGCGTAATCCCGGCCAGGCCCGGCCGGCCCCCGCGGCAGACCAGCGCGCCGACCAGTTCCGGTTCTTTTGCCAGCGCCCGTACCGCGGCTGCGCTGCCGGTGCTGCTGACGACCAGACCGATGGGCATTTCGATCAGAGGCGGCTGGTGGCGCAGCCACTCGAAAAGGGCATTGATGCGTTGGCCGAGCAGCGGCGTGTTGTAGCGGGTGTCCGGGTCGCGGATTTCTTCGTGGCGAGTCTGCAGGTCGAAGATCAGTGTGGCGAAGCCGGCATCCTGCAGACGCCGGGCGAAGTGGGCTTCGCGGGAATTCCGGTGGTTGCCGACGGAATTCTGGGCGATGAGGATCAGGCCTGCGGCGTCCGGCGAGTGGGCCTGCAGCGCTTCCAGCCAGACGGGGCCGGCGGCGATGCTGAGGGCGGTTTGGCGCAGTTTCATCATGATGGTGACGATGGCAGTCCTGTTGCCTTGCGGCAAGGGAATGTGTCACTGCGACGACCGGATGCGCACCGGCACACGGTGCGCACCGAACGCACCGTTGAATTCGCCAAAGCGCCCGGCGATGGGGTGGCCGCAGGCCAGACAGGCGCCATGGGCGTCGAGCCGGTAGGCGAGAATCGCGTACCAGTCCCGTTCGATGACCGATTGGCCGCACGCGGGGCAGTGGGTCGAGCCGCCTTCGGGGTCGTGCACGTTGCCGGTGTAGACGTAATGCAGTCCGGCGTCGAGGCCGATCCGGCGGGCGCGGGTGAGGGTCGCCGGCGGCGTGGGCGGGAGCTGGTCGAGCTTGTAGTCCGGGTGGAAGGCGGTGAAGTGCAGCGGAACGTCGGGGCCGAGTTCGGTGGCGACCCACTTCGTCAGCGCGGCGATTTCGGCTTCGGAATCGTTGAGGCCGGGGATCAGCAGGGTGGTGATCTCCACCCACACCTTGCTCTCGTGGCGCAGCCACACGAGGGTGTCGAGCACCGGGGCGAGGTGGGCGCCGCACTGGTGGACGTAGAAATCGTCGGTGAAGGCCTTGAGATCCACGTTGGCGGCATCCATCGCTGCGTAGAAGTCGCGACGGGCGGCGGGGTGGATGTAGCCGGCGGTGACCGCCACGTTGGCAAGGCCGCGGGCGTGGCAGGCTTCGGCGGTGTCGATGGCGTATTCGGCGAAGATCACCGGGTCGTTGTAGGTGTAGGCGACGCTCCGGCAGCCGCGCCTGGCGGCCGCGTCGGCGATTTCGGCCGGCGCGGCGGCGTCCATCAGGCGGTCCATGTCGCGGCTCTTGGAGATGTCCCAGTTCTGACAGAACTTGCAGGCGAGGTTGCAGCCGGCGGTGCCGAAGGAGAAAACGCTGGAGCCGGGGTAGAAATGGTTGAGCGGCTTTTTTTCGATGGGGTCGATGCAGAAGCCGGAACTGCGACCGTAGGTGGTGAGCACCATTTTTCCGCCGGCCATCTGGCGCACGAAGCAGGCGCCGCGCTGGCCTTCGTGGAGTCGGCAATCCCGCGGGCAGAGGTCGCACTGGATGCGGCCGTCGTCGAGGGCGTGCCAGTAACGGGCGGGATGGGCATCCATGATGTCTACTCCTCGAAGTCTCCTTCTTTCCACTTGCGAACCCGGTAGCGCGCCAGCATCACGTTGGGGCCCCAGAAGTTGACCGGCAGCCGGGCCTTTTGCTTGAGGGCGGCCATGAACTGGTGGCGGTCGGGGAGCTGCTCCCAGACCTGTGGAAGGAAGGTGGCCTTTTGACAGCCATTGAAGAAGATGACGCCGTCGCGGCCCGGCACAAGTTGCGCGAGGGCGTCGGCTTCGTCGCGGAATTCCATGAATTCCGGCTCGGTGAGGAGCGATACCTCGACCCGTACCCGGCCGAACTCGTCTGCCGACAGCGGCGCAAAACGCGGGTCGGAGAGGGCGGCGGCGACGGCATTGCTGCGCACGTCGTCGCCGAGGGCCCGGTGGGCGTTGAGGCTGCCGATGCAGCCGCGCAGTTCGCCGTCGATGGTGAGAGTGACGAAGGTGGCGCCGCGCTTGGCGAAATCGGGGTGGTCGATGCCGGCGGGGGCCGCGAGGCCGAGGGCGTCGGCGATGGCCTTGCGGGCCTGGCTGACCAGGGCGCGGCCGAGGAGCGTGTCAGTGGTGGGCATGGTTGCGGTCTTCGGAAAAGGCCAGCGAGGCATAGCCGACAACCCGTTCCCGGTCGCCGGCAGTATCGCCGGAGTTGCGCAGGTCGAGCAGATGGGACTTGAGGTGGTGGCGCTGGGCGGCGAGCAGCAGGCCGTTGATGGCGTAGGCGCCGCAGGCTTGGTCGCCGTCGAGCGTCGCGTCGAGGTGGGCGATCTTGGCGATGGTGGCTTTGTCGCGCAACTGGGCCTGACGGTAGGGGTGATAGTGGGAGAGATCGGAGCTGATGACGATGAGGGTTTCGGGTCCGCCCCACAGGCTCTCGAGCAGGCCGGCGACGAGATGGGCGTCAACCTGACCGACCGCGACAGGCAGGATCTCGAAGTGATCGAGGGTCGATTGCAGAAAAGGCAACTGGACTTCGATGGCATGTTCGTCGGCGTGGGGGCGGTCGTCGACGATGACGCCGGGGAGTTCCCGGGCGGCGAGCCAAGCCTGCCGGTCGACCGCGACTGCACCGAGGGGGGTGACGAAGCTCTGGGCTGCCGGTATGGCCATGCCGCGCACCGCCACGCGGTGGGTCGGGCAGAGGATCAGCACCCGACGGATGATGTCGCGGCGTTGCATGAGTTCGGAATAAGCACTCGCGGCAACGGCGCCGGAGTAGATGTAGCCCGCGTGGGGCACGACCAGCGCTTTGGGTGCCGGCACCACTTCGGCCGGCAGCGCGCTGGCCAAGTAGCCGGAGATCTGGGCGTGGAGACTATGCGGATCGGCCGGGTAGAACAGACCGGCTACGGCAGGTTGACGTTGGGACGCGTAAGCCATGATTTCCTTTTCCCTTGAGTGCGACAGGCAATCGCCATTTCCATTATAGGGAGTTGTACAGCAGCCATGCGATGCCGCCCACCAGCCCCGCGCCGACCGCGAGCATGCCGCCGATCACCTGTCGGCCGAGATGGGTGCCGCCGAGCGCGAAGCCGAGGGCCGACTTGAAACCCAGGTTGGCGAGCATGGCCAGCAGGATGGCCACCGCCGCAGGCGTGAGCTCGATCTTGCCCAGATTCAGGAGGCGCAGGGTGGAGAGCGAAATCGCATCCACGTCGGTGAGGCCGGAGGCCAGCGCGAGCAGATAGAGCCCGCCGCGTCCGGCGATGTCCGACAACCAGGCCGCGCACAGCAGCACGCCGGCGTAGAGCACGCCGAAGCCCAGGGCCGCGCGCAGTTCGGTGGGGTTGCGGGTTTGCGGAATGGGCACGTCGCCCTGGCCGGCGAGCTGACGCCAGTTGAGCCCGATGACCACCGAGCCGATCAGGATGGCCAGTACGCAGCCGGTGGCGAGCAGCGGCACGGTCGCCGGCGACAGCGCCCAGGCGATGGCCATGATGCGCACCACCATGATGAGGTTGGCGAGCAGGATGACCAGTGTGGCGGTGGGGGCCATGGCCGGGTTTTCGCGGGCGTGGCGGGCGAAAACCATGGTCGTCGCGGTGCTCGACACCAGCCCGCCGAGCAGGCCGACAAGCGGTGCACCGTAGCGCGCGCCGACTAGGCGCAGGGCCGCGTAGCCGGCCAGGCTGACGCCGGAGATCAGCACGACCATCAGCCACACTTGATGCGGATTGACCGCCTCGTAGGGGCCGAGACCCTGGTTGGGCAGGATCGGCAGGACGATCAGCGACAGCACCGAAAACTGCAGCATCGAGCGCCAGTCCTGACTGGTGAGGCGGGCGGCAACCCCGCGGAGTTCGGATTTGTAATAGAGCAACATGGTCGAACCCACCGCCGCCATGACCGCCAGCCGGCCCAGGCCCAGCCACACCATCGCGCCGAGGCTGTAGCAGACGAGCATCGCGATCACCGAGGTGGTGCCGGGGTCGTCGGGTTCGGGCTGGCGGATGTTGGCGGCGATGATCATGGCCGCCACCAGCACGAAGCCGGCGACGGTGAAGATCGGCGTTGCGAGATATTCGGCGAGCAGCGCGGACAGCGCGCCGAGCAGGCCGGTGAGTCCGAAGGTGCGCACGCCGGCGCGGGCCGACGGACGGCGCTCCCGCTCAAGGCCCATCAGCAGGCCGATGGCGGTGGCGAGGGCAAGGGCTTCGAGCTGGCGCGGCTCAAATGGCAGGGAGAACAGCATGGTGGGTATTCCCCGGATCGATGAGGCATTCTGCAACAGGGCAAGCGGCGGAAAGCGGCCGAAGGCGGCGGAAACCCGCGCCGCCTGTGGCGCTTATCGGCAGGCTGGCCGGGAAACTTGGGGCGGTCCGGTGTTTTGTTGATAGTAGAATTGCGCGATGCGAATTCCGACCCGCCGTTGTTACGCCATCGTGCCGGCCGCTGGTAGCGGCAGCCGGATGCACAGCGAACAGCCCAAACAATATCTTTCCCTCCTCGGTCAACCGCTGATCCGTCACACCTTGGCGGTGCTATGCGCCTCGCCATTGATCGACCGGGTTTATGTGATCCTTTCGGTCGGCGATCGGGAGTGGGACCGCCACGACTGGCGTCCGTTCGGCGAGCGCCTGGTGCCTTTGTTCTGCGGCGGTGCGTCGCGGGCCGACAGCGTGCTCAACGGGCTTCGGGCAATTGCCGATGATACGTCCGAATCCGACTGGGTTCTGGTCCACGATGCGGCGCGTCCGTGTCTTGCGCCGTGGCACATCGAAACCCTGGTGCGGGAGCTCTCGAACGACGAAGTCGGCGGCATTCTCGCCGTGCCGGTGGCCGACACCCTGAAGCGTGAAGACAGCACCCGGCGCATCGCCGCGACGGTGCCTCGCGACGGTTTGTGGCAGGCCCAGACGCCGCAGATGTTCCGCTACGTGATGCTCAAGCGTGCGCTGGAAAACGCCCGTCACGTGACCGACGAAGCCAGCGCCATCGAAGCGATGGGCCTGCGTCCCCGGCTGGTGCGGGGCGATCCGACCAATCTGAAAGTCACCTATCCCCTCGACCTGCATCTGGCCGAGTGGATTCTCCAGCATCGCGAGGGCCAAGAATGAGCGTTCCATTTCGTATCGGGCAGGGCTTCGATGTCCATGCCCTGGTTCCCGGCCGCGCGCTGATCGTCGGTGGGGTGACGATTCCCTTCGCCAAAGGGTTGCTCGGCCATTCCGACGCCGATGTGCTGCTGCACACGATCACCGATGCGATTCTCGGTGCGGCCGGGTTGGGCGACATCGGCCGGCATTTTCCGGACACCGACCCGCGTTTCGAGGGAGCCGATTCCCGTGTGCTGCTGCGCGAGGCGGCGGCCGCGGCGCGGGCGGCGGGCTGGCAAACGGTGAACGTGGATGCGACGGTGATTGCCCAGGCGCCGAAAATCCTGCCTTTCGTGCCGGCGATGATCGCCAACATCGCGGCCGATCTCGGCGTCGAGCCGGCGGCGGTCAACGTCAAGGGCAAGACGACCGAGAAACTCGGTTTCACCGGTCGTGGCGAGGGTATCGCGGCGCAGGCGGTGGCGCTGCTCGGCCGGGTGGATGGCTGAGGCGAGCCGCCGGGTTTTTCTGGCCGTGTGGCCGACGCCGGCGCTGGCCGGCCGGCTCGACGACATCGCGGCGGAGGCTTGGGCGCTGTGCGGCGGCCGGCGGATGCGCCGCGACACGCTGCATATCACGCTGGCTTTTCTCGGCGAGATGGCCGAGTCCCACCTGTCACGGATCGGCACGGCGATGGAAACGCTTGCTGCGGCGCGCTTCTCGTTGAGCATCGATACGCTGGGTTACTGGAAGCACAAGCGCATCGTGTGGGCGGGTTGCCGGAGCTGGCCGGCAGCGCTCGACCGGCTGGTATCCGACATACGCGGGGCGCTCGTCGCGGCAGGTTTGCCGGGAGGGGAAGACAGCGCTTTTTTTCCGCACGTTACGCTGCTGCGCAAGGCCGGTGCGGGGGAAGCGCTGCCTGCGTTCGAGGCGATCGACTGGCCGGTGGCGGAGTGGGTGCTGGTGGAGTCGTGTCGGTCGGACAATGGGGCCGCGTACCGGCGTCTGGCCGGCTGGCCGTTGACGTAAAAAGGCCGGCTTGCGCCGGCCGAAATCTTCCTGAGAGACTGTTTTTATTGTTTGCGCCGCCGGGTCAGGCCGGCCAGACCCAGACCGCCCAGCACCAGGGCCAATGTGGCGGGTTCCGGTACGAATGCGACGACCGGGTCGAGGGTGATGATGTCGTTGGCGCACAGCATCGTCCACTGGATGTCGAAGGTTTCGGAAGGGTTGGCTCCCTGCCAGTGGGCACCGAAGACGCTGACCGGGATTTCGATTTCGTAGAACCAGTGCTTGCCGCCCAAGGTGCCCATGTTGGTGAAGGCCGACGAGATCGCCAGCGCGGCATTGCCCACATCGGTGCCGCCGGTGACCTTGGTGACGGAGCTGGAATGGGCCGGGTCATACACGCCGGGGGCGCTCCACAGGCCGGTGGACCAGTTCGCGTTGGTGGTGGCAACCACGTCGCCCTGACGCAGCGTGCTCGTGCGGTTGGCGGTGAGGATGCCGAAATCCCAGCTGCCGTCGCGCCCGAAATCGATGGCGAAATCGCCGCGTCCGTAGCTGTTGCCGTCGGTAACGGTGGAAGGATCGTGGCCGGTGATGAGGGCAACATCGAGGTAGGTCTGGCCGTTGGCCTTGGTCTGCCAGCTCAGATAGAGGGCTTCGGCATCGTAGGCCTGACCGCCCCAGCCGGGGTTGAGATAGCCGCCGTTGGCGTTGTTCTGATCTTCGACGGTGTAAAGCACGCCAGCGTTGGGCGTCCAGCCGGCGGCGGTGCCGTTGTTGTGGATACCCCAGTCGGCGAAGTTGCCATCGACGGTGATGAGGGCGGCGTGGGCGGCGAGGGGGGCTGCGGCGGCACAGGCAAGGGCGAGGCCGGCGAGGAGATTCTTTTTCATGATGCACACCAATCTGGTTCGAGTGGTGGCAAGAGTAGGCGGGCGGAAGCGGCTTCCGGAGGCACTTCCTCACGGATTACAGGTGGGTAGGGCGGAAACGACAGGCAACTGCGACGGGGGTCACAGCTGCCTGAAAGCGCGGTGTCCCCCGGCCTCGCAGTGCCGGGAGCGCGCGGAGGGGATCAGACGAAGATGCAGGTTTCGAGTCGGCCGCAGAGGTCGGGCTCGGTGGATTTGGTGTAATCCTTTTCAAGCCGGTTGGTCACCATCTGCGCCGTTGGGGCGTCCAGGGTGGCGTTGAGCATGCCCATGAAGGACGGCGGGGCAACCAGAATGGCGCGGGCGAATTCGTTGCGGCTGCGCCCGATGTAAAGCTCTTTGGCGAGCATCTGCGCGAAGTTTTTTGCGGCGTTGAGTTTGGGGGAGGTTTGCTGTTCCCGCGCGCCGTGTCCGCTGCCGTTGGATTGGATCTGTCCCGCCCGGTCGGATGACAGTTCGGAGTTTTTCATGCGGCTTTCGGGATGGACGAGTTCCTTGACGAGCTTGAGCCCCTGTTTGGGGCCGAAGTTGGCATAAAGACGGGCGAGGCTTGCGTTGGCGACCAGAATCCAGGTTATAGCCATGAATCTCTCTCCACTTTCTGTAAGGAATGCCGGAGTGGCTTAGTCACTTTAGACGGCGTTTCCGCGACTGGCAAAATAATGTTTCAGGAATGTGATCGGGCGTCTTGCGGGCGCCTCTCGCGGCTTGCCGGATCTTGCCGGTAATAAATGGAAAGCTGTTTGTAAACAGCAGGATACTCGTCAATAAGAAGGCTTGGGGTTTCAAAAAAGGCTTCGCTCATGACCGCAAAGAACTCCGCCGGGTGCTCGGCGCCGTAGGGGTCGAGGCGGGTTTCCTCGCCCCGGTCCACGCGGGCGCAGAAGTCGTCGTAGGCCGGCTGGAAAGCCCGCGTCCAGGCGGCCGTGCTCATGCCGGCGGGAAGCGGCGGGTAGCCGTCTGCGTCGCCGTTGCCCATGTCGAGCTTGTGGGCGAATTCGTGGATGACCACGTTGATGCCCTCGGCCGCACCGGCTGGAATGTCGTCGCCTTCGAACCACGACAGCAGTACCGGGCCGCCTTCCCAGGCTTCGCCGAGCACTTCGTCGTCGTACTCGTGCACCACGCCGGCCTCGTCGGCAACGCTGCGGGGAATGACGAAGTCGCCGGGATAGACGACGATCCCGATCCAGCCGGCGTAGGCGTCGAGGCCGATGTGCAGCACCGGCAGGCAGGCCTGCAGGGCGATCGAGAGCAGCATCGCATCGGTGACGACGAGCCCCTTGGCGCCGTGGATTTCTTTGTCGGCGAGAAATTCCAGCGCCATCCGACGCAGGCGCGGGAGGTCGTCCGGCGGCAGCCAGGCGAGAAAGGGCAGGGTCCGCTCGACTGCGGCCCATTCGGCGGGGCTGACCTGCATGCGGTCGGCGGCACGGCGGCGACGCCAATTTCTGAATGCGGAGAACATGGAGGGACGCTTGATGTCGAATGAGCGGCAAATCCCGGCGTGGGCGTGGTGCCCGTTAAACGCCGACTCTACGAAGATCGAACGCTGCACAGGCAGCCTATAGGATAATGTTGGAATGGTCGCCGTCACTCACTCGATTTCCCAGTCTGCTTCCGCGTCTTCCGCGCTCGAATTGTTGTGCGAAGGCCTCCTTCCCGATGACGCCCGTCGCGTGGCCGAGGCGCACGCCTGGACCCAGCCCCTTTACGGCGAGCGCACGCTCGGCACCCGCGAGCCGATCTGGCAGCACGCGCTGGGTTCGGCGCTGATCGTCTCGTCTTTGCGGCTCGACGCCGATGCGCGTATCGCCGCGCTGTGCTTTGCGGTGGGCGATGTGCTCAGCCATCCCGAGGAGGAGATCACCGCCCGCTATGGCCAGAGCGTGGCGCGGCTGGTGGACGGCCTGCGCCGGCTCAACGGCTTGCGCGTGATCACGCGCATGACCAGCATCGCCAGCGCGCCCGAGATTCGCGCCCAGAGCGAAGTGTTGCGCAAGATGCTGCTGGCGATGGTGGAGGACATCCGGGTGGTGCTGCTGCGGGTGGCGTCGCGCACCCAGACGCTGCGCTTCTTCACCGACCATCCGGGCAGCGTGCGCGACGCCATCGCCCGCGAGAGCCTCGACATCTACGCGCCGCTGGCCAATCGGTTGGGTCTGTGGCAACTCAAGTGGGAAGTTGAGGATCTGTCCTTCCGCTTCCTGGAGCCGGAAACCTACAAACGCATTGCCCGCATGCTCGACGAGCGGCGAATCGAGCGCGAGCAGTTCATCGTCGATGCGGTGGCGCGCCTCAAGGCGGAAGTGGCGGCAATCGGCATCAAGGCCGAGGTGTATGGCCGTCCCAAGCACATCTACAGCATCTATAACAAGATGCGCGCCAAGCGCCTGGATTTTTCGCAGATATTCGACGTGCGGGCGCTGCGCGTGCTGGTGGACGAGGTCAAGGACTGCTACGCGGTACTGGGTATCGTGCATCAGATGTGGACGCCGATCCCCAAGGAATTCGACGATTACATCTCGATGCCCAAGGGCAACAACTACCAGTCGCTGCACACCGCCGTATATGCCGCCGACGGGCGCGCCCTCGAAGTGCAGATCCGTACCCACAGCATGCACAACCATGCCGAACTCGGGGTGGCGGCGCACTGGCGCTACAAGGAAGGCAGCGGCGGCGCGGCGGCCAGCGACTACGACGAGAAGATCGCCCTCTTGCGCAGTCTGCTGTCGTGGCGCGACGAAGTGACCGACGCGGCCGACTGGCTGGAACAGTTCAAACGCGCGTCGCTGGACGACACGATCTATGTGCTGACGCCCCAGGGGCGGGTCATCGACATGCCTCGCGGGGCGACGCCGATCGACTTCGCCTATCGGGTGCACACCGATCTGGGTCACCGCTGCCGCGGCGCCAAGGTGAATGGCCAACTGGTCACCCTCAACACCCCGCTCGAGAACGGCCAGACGGTGGAAATCATGTCCACCAAAGAGGGCGGGCCGTCCCGCGACTGGCTCAACCCGCACCAGAACTACGTGGCCACACCGCGGGCGCGGCAGAAGATCAAGCAGTATTTCAGCGCCCTCGAAGAAGAAGAGATGCTGGTGCGCGGGCGCAGCGTGCTGGTCAAGGAAATCCAGCGCGAAGGGCACGGTCAGGCCAACATCGACGAACTCGCCGGACGCCTTGGCTTCAAGAACGCCGAAGCGCTGTTTATCGCCGCCGGGCGCGGCGAAGTCGGTCCGCGGGCGATCCAGATCGCCCTGCGCGGCACCGAGGCTGCCGATGGTCTGCCCGAGACCCCGGAAGTGCTCATCGGCCACAGCCATACGGGCGATGCCGGCGACACCATCCTGATCGTCGGCGTCGGCAAGCTGATGACGTCCCTTGGCCGCTGCTGCAAGCCGGCGCCGCCGGATGCGATCCAGGGTTACGTCACCCGCGGGCGTGGCGTGTCGATCCACCGGATCGAATGCCAGGATTTCCAGGCCCTGGTCAAGCAGCATCCTGAGCGGCTGGTCAGCGCGGAATGGGGCGGTGGCGGCTCACCCAAAGATGCGGTTTTTGCGGTGGATATCCTGGTTCACGCCATGGACCGCCAGGGGCTGTTGCGCGATATCTCGGAAGTGCTGTCGCGGGAAAAGCTCAACGTGATCGCCGTGAACACCCTGAGCCGCAAAGGTGCGGCACGCATGCGCTTTACCTTGGAAGTGCACGGAGTGCAGCAGATTCAGCGTGCGCTCAAGCTGGTGCGCGACGTCAAGGGCGTGACCGACGTCGAGCGTGGCTGAGCGGTGATTGACGTGTATCGCCTTGAGCGGCACCACTTCGCCTGGCTGTCCATTGCGGCGGCGATAGCGACGATTGCCCTCAAAACCCTTGCGTGGTGGATAACCGGTTCGGTCGGGCTGTTGTCCGACGCCTTGGAGTCCTTCGTCAATCTGGCCGGTGCTTCTTTCGCGCTGTGGATGATCCTCGTGACCCGCGAGCCGGCCGACCGCTCGCACCCTTTCGGGCATGGCAAGGCCGAGTATTTCTCCAGCGGCTTCGAGGGCATCCTCATTCTCGGGGCGGCGTTCGCCATCATCTGGGCGGCGGTCGAACGGCTCATCGCACCGCAGCCGATCGAGTCGCCGGGGTGGGGGCTGGCCTGGTCGGCGGCGGCAACCGGGATCAACTTCATCGTTGCGCGGGTGCTCGGGCGAGCGGGCGAACGCTTCAACTCCATCGCCCTCAGCGCCGACTCCCGTCACCTGATGACCGACGTCTGGACTTCGGTCGGCGTCATCGTTGCCGTTGCGCTGGTGGCCGTGACCGGCTGGCTGCCTCTCGACCCGATCATCGCCATCGCGGTCGGTCTCAATATCACCCGCGAAGCCTGGCATCTGCTGCGCGAATCGGTGGACGGGTTGATGGACCGCAGCTTGGACAGCGCCGATGTGGTCCGCGCGCGCCGCGTGCTCGAAACTTTCCACGCCCGCGGCGTCGCCTTCACCGACCTGCGCACCCGTCGCGCCGGCGCCTCGGCCTTTCTGCAGGTGGTGGTGCTGGTGCCCGGCGACTGGACCGTGCGTGACGGCCACGCGCTGCTCGACGAGATCGAGGCGGCCGTCGTCGCCGAATTGCCCGGGATCGATGTGACGACCCACCTCGAGCCCTTGCCCTGATTCTTCTTTTTCATCACCTTCCGTCTGCCCCATGATTTTCGTGCTGTCTCCCGCCAAGGCTCTCGACTACGAGACGCCGCTCGTCACGCCGCGCTTCACCCAGCCCGAATACCTCGACGACGCAGCCGAACTGATCGCCGGCCTGCGCGAGCTGTCCCACGCCGACGTGGCGCGGCTGATGAGCCTCTCCGATCCGCTTGCCGCCCTCAACGTGGCCCGCTACGCCGAATGGTCGCGGCCCTTTTCGCCCGACAACGCCCGTCCGGCGGTGCTCGCCTTCAACGGCGACGTTTACGACGGTCTCGATGCCCGGAGCCTCACCGAAGCGCAGCTCGATTACGCGCAGACCCATCTACGCATCCTCTCCGGCCTCTACGGTCTGTTGCGCCCCCTCGATCTGATGCAGGCCTACCGCCTCGAAATGGGCACCCGTTTCAAGAACGGTCGCGGCAAGGATCTGTACGCCTTCTGGGGCATGACCCAGACCGACGCGCTCAACCGGCTGCTGCTCGCCGAGCAGGATGCGGGCCGCGAGGCGGTGCTGGTCAACCTCGCTTCCGAGGAATACTTCAAATCGGTCCAGGCTGCGAAGCTCAAAGGCCGGCTGCTGAACGTGAGCTTCGAGGACTGGAAAGCCGGGCGCTACAAGATCATCAGTTTCTACGCCAAACGCGCCCGCGGTCTGATGGCCCGCCACGCCATCGTCCACGGCGTCGAGGACGTCGAACAACTCAAGGCTTTCAATGCCGACGGCTACGCTTTCGCGGCGGAAGCCTCCGACGACGGCCGCTGGGTTTTCCGGCGGCGCCAGGACTGAAAGGGCGCGGCAGATGACGACTCCGGCAAGTTCGACTTCCGACAAGGTGGCCGCGTTGGCCCGCATGAAACTCATCGCCACGGCCTTGTTCATCGCGGTGACGGTGCTCTTTGTCCTTGCCCGGCGCGAAGGCTGGCCCTGGATCGGCGCCTTTGCCGAAGCGGCGATGATCGGCGCGCTGGCCGACTGGTTTGCGGTGGTGGCGCTGTTCCGCC
>CALMXT010000055.1 GCA_937871125.1 uncultured Zoogloea sp.
GAACCGCACCGTGATCGTCATCGCCCACCGCCTGTCCACCATCCACGACGCCGACAAGATCGTCGTCATGGAGCACGGGCGGATCGTCGAAAGCGGCACCCACGAATCGCTCCAGGCCGCCGCCGGCGCCTACGCCCGCCTGCTCGCCAGCGGCGAAGCCGGCCACGAAACCGCGGCCCTCTGAAACCCGCCCCATGAACGAACGCGTCGCCCTCTATTTCGTCGCCTCGCCGCTGCAATACCTGGCCGCCCGGCGCATCGCCGAAGACTTCGAACCCGGCGCCCGTCAGGTGCTGGTGTGGTACAAGCCCGGCGTCACCTCCATCGTCCGCCAGGCCGACTGGGACGCCGCCGCCTACATGCCGTGGCCGCGCTGGGAACCCCTTCCCGGCCCCTTCGGCCGCCTGCGCCGCCAGCGCGACAACATCCGTCTGGTGGCCGGGCTGGTCGGCCGCTGCCACACCCTGCACATCCACAGCGCCGTCTTCGACACCGAAGCCATCAACTACTTCCTGCGCGCGCTGCCCAAGGCCTGCGGCGCCCGCGAGATGAAGGCCCGCATCCTGCCCGACGGCCTCATCAGCATCCGCCGCTATCCGCTGAACTTCGCCAAGCGCCTCGCCCAATACGCCCGCAAGCTGCGCCGGCTGGTCGCCCCGGAACTCGACTACTGGTGTTTCTCGGGCGACCGCATCGGCTCCGACGCGCCCTTCTGCGACCGCATCTACGTGATCCCCGGCCTGCCCCACGAATACCCGGCCGACAAGACGGTGACGCTGCCGCCGCTGGTGCGCCCCGCCGCCGGCCAGCCCGACCGCGCCCGCAGCGGCGAACGCCGCGCGCTGGTGATCGGCCAGCCGCTGGTCGGCGCCGGCCTCATGCAAGCCACCGACCGCGACGCGGTGAGCGACGAAATCCACGCCTGGCTCGCCGCCCGGGGCATCGACCGGATCTTCTACAAGGGCCACCCGAAAGACCCCGAACTCGAACTGAACCGACCCGACTACAGCGTCATCACCCTCGACGAAGCCCTCGAAGTCCACCTCGCCAACACCCCCTACGACGCCATCGTCGGCGTGCGCTCCAGCGCCCTGCTGTTCGCCCGCCAGACCAGCCCGGCCGACGTTCCGGTCGTCGCCTTCGGATGGGACCGCATCCGCTTCAAGTCGGACGACGAACGTCGCGACATGCACGCGGCCTTCACCCAATGCGGAGTCACGCTGCAATGACGTTTGGCTTCCCCCAGCCCATGCGCGACTACGCCGGCCGGATCAATGGCGGATTGTTGATCGCGCTGTTCTTCTTCATCCCGTCCCACGTCGCGCCGGTCTATTCCCTGACGGCCCTGATGCTCGTGCTGTCGGCAATCGAAGGGCGTTTCGCCGAAAAATGGGCGGCGCTGCGGCAGGATTCGCTGTTCTGGATATTCCAGGCCTTCTACTGGATCTTTCCGCTCTCGCTGCTCTGGACGGACGATCTCCACGCCGGCCTGAAAATGGTCGGGCGATACAGCTTTTTTCTGCTCTCGCCCCTGTACCTCACAATCGCCCGCCGCGAGCACACGTTCCGGTACATTGGCGCGTTTCTGACGGGCGTCGCCTGCGCGGAACTCCTCGCCTACTACAACTGGCTGCAGATGCACGCGTTCCCCGATTGGCCGGCCGGCATCCGCGTGACCCGGGAAGCGGAAGACACCGCTCCCTTTGTCGATCACATCCTCTATGCCCCGATCCTCGCCTGGGCAGCCTATCTGGCGGCCCACCGCAGCCTGTTCGGCGCACGCCGGCTCCGCCCCCTGTTTGCCATCCTGACCCTCGTCACCCTCGGCAATCTGGTGTTTTCGGGCGGACGGGCAGGCCAGCTCGCCTTCCTGATCCTGCTTGTCGTACTGGTTTTCCAGCGTTTCGCCCGACGCCCGGCGCTGGCCGCAATCGTCTCGGGCGTTCTGGTCGCAGGCATCGCCGTGGGCAGCTATACCGGCAACGACTACCTTCGGGCACGGGTCGACATGGCCATCGACGAAGCGACGCACCACGAAGAGGGATTCGACACATCGACCGGGCGGCGCCTCATGTTCCAGACCAATTCGGCCCGCCTTGTTGCCGAGCACCCCCTCGCAGGGGTCGGAGCAGGAGATTTCGTAGCGGAATACGAACGGATCAACGAACGCTACTCACCGCAGTGGGTTACGACGACCAATCCCCACAACCAGTATCTCTTCGTGCTCGCGACGACCGGCGTGGCCGGCGGCCTCATCCTGCTGCTCGTTCAATTCCCACCCGCCCTGTGGCAGCGGCGGCAAGACGGCCTGAATCACCTGCGCGTCGCGCTGGCCGTATTCATCGCCGTGGTCTGCCTCTTCGAAGACTACCTGTGGCGCTCCAACACCTCGCTGCTGTTCGTGCTCTTTGCCGTCGTCCTGCTCGGCCGGCCGCACGGCGATCCGCAAGACCGCCCGTGGAGCGCAGCGTGAAGGTATTCGTACTCAACCTCGAACGCGCCGTCGAGCGGCGGACACGCATGCTTGCCCAACTGCAGGATCGCTCTCTCGACGCCGAGATCCTGCCCGCGGTGGACGGCCTGCAGGTCGACCGGACACGCCTGCCGGCAAGAACCGGCGCCAGCCTGTCGGCCGGCGAGATCGGTTGCTACCTGTCCCACCGGCACGCCTGGGAAACCGTGCTGAAAAGAGGGCTCGATCATGCCGTCATCCTTGAGGACGACGTGATCGTCAGCGCCGATCTGAAGCGCGTCGTGACTGAGATTGCCGCCCTCGACCTGCCGTTCGACGCCGTCCGGCTGTCGGCCTTGAAGCCGGTGCGCGGCATTACCGTCGCCCGCCTGTCCGACGGCTCGCGGCTGGTACTGCCGAACAAGAACCCCAGCGGCGCGCAGGGCTATCTCGTCAGCCGGGCCGGCGCAAAACGCCTTGTGGCAAAACTGGCCGTCCCGGAAAAGCCCGTCGACGACGCCTTCGACGAATACTGGAAACACGACCTGCGCATTCCCGTCCTGCACCCCAGCCTCGTCAAAGAGGACCCGTCGATCGCTAGTACAATCGGCTATCGTGCCAACAGCCATCCCCCCAAAACCCTGCTGCGCCACCTGACCCGGGTGGCCGAAGCGCAGCGCCGCAAGCTCGCAGTCTTCCTGATGGCGCGCCGGCTTCGCACCCGCGGCCCCCGGCCGACAATCGGAACCCGATGATGCAAATGAATGCCGAAGGCGAATGGTTGGAAGACGTGCCGGGCCGTCCCTTCCTGACCTGCTGCTTCTTCACCGACGCCTACCTCACCCACGCCGAGCATCTGCGGACATCCCTGACCCAGACGCAGACCCCTCATTTCATCAAGCACTACCCGAGCCGTGGCTACTGGGAGGCCAACACCCGGATCAAACCGGAATTTCTCCTGGCCTGTCTGCAGCGCTTTCCCGACCGGGACATCGCCTATCTCGACGCCGACTCCATCGTGCATGCGCCGCTCGAACTGTTCTTCAACTTCCCAGGCGATCTGGGTGTGTTCGTTTCGCCGCCCAACAGCCGGCTCTCCCACCGCTACCTGACCGGCACCCTGTACCTGCGCAACACCGCCGCGGTACGCAGCTTCGTGCAGGACTGGATCGATGCCCAGAACGGCATGGTCCTCGGCGTCGATCAGGACAGCTTCGCCGCGGCGATCGAACGCAACCCGGCGCTCGTCGTCACCCCGTTGCCCGAAAGCTACGTGAAGATTTTCGATCGGGGCGACACCGCGCCCGTCATCGAGCATTTCCAGGCCAGCCGGCGCCACGTCAAACTCCAGCGCGCCCTCAAGAAGGGCCGCAACACCCTGCTCGCAGCCCTCGCGATTGCCGGTGCGATTTGGATTGCACAACATTGGGCCGATTGACCCCGTCTTGCGCGAAGCCGACTGTGGGAGAATTCGGAACCTTTCACGACCTCCAGCTCGCCCTGTCCGCCCATCATGAGCCGCGTCCAGATCCTGATGTACCACCGCATCGGCCATTTCCCGAAGAGGATGCCCAGCCACCGCGCGCAGTATTGCCACCTTCCCCGCTTCAAGGCGCAAATGAGCATGCTCAAGCACCTCGGCTGCAACGTGGTGAGCCTGGACGCCGCGGCGCGCGGGCTGCGCGGCGAAACCCTGTTGCCACCCCGTCCGGTCGTGCTGACCTTCGACGACGGCTACCTGGATTTCCTCGAACTCGCCGCACCGGTGCTGCTCGAGCACGGCTACACGGCAACGGTCTACGCCGTGGCCGGCCTGCTCGGCAAGACTGCCGCGTGGGTCGCGCCGGAAGGCCTGGAGGCGGCACCGCTGATGAGCGCGTCGCAATTGCGCGAGATCGACGCCCTGGGCTTTAGCGTCGGCTCCCACACCGTGACCCACCCCCGCCTCGCCCGCATCGAAACAGCGCAGATCGCCCGCGAACTGACCGACAGCAAACACATGCTCGAAGACGCGCTCGGCAAGCGGGTCGATCACTTCTGCTACCCCTATGGCAGCCACGACATCCGCGCCGTCGAAGCCGCCGCCGACGCGGGCTACGTCACCGGAACCACCTGTCAGCGCGCCCCCGCCACGCCCCGGGACGATCTGCTGACCCTGCCCCGCAAACCCATCTCCCAGGGCAACACCGCTTTTGGCCTGTTCTGGATGATGTGCGCCAGAAATCGCCCGAAGGGGCAGGCCATCCGGCGCGGCTGAGGCCGGCGGCACCAAGGCCAGGAGGCGACGGATGCGGCACAATAGACGCTTAACCCGCCGCCTGAGCACGCTGCGCGCGCGGGGCTCCAACATCCAACAGACCGCCCAATGACCGTCCGCTTTTCCGTCGTCATCCCGCTCTACAACAAGGCCACCCACATCCGCCGAGCCCTCGATTCGGTGCTCGCCCAGCGCTGCACCGACTTCGAAATCCTGGTCGTCAACGACGGCTCCACCGACGGCGGCGAACGGCAGGTCGAAGCGCTCGACGACCCGCGCATCCGCCTCATCAACCAACCGAACCAGGGCGTCTCGGCGGCGCGCAACAATGGCGTAGCCCTCGCGAACGGGCCCTACGTGGCCTTTCTCGATGCCGACGACGCGTGGCTGCCGCACTTTCTCGACGAAATCAATCGTCTGATCGACGCCTCGCCCGACTCGGCAATGTTCGCGACCGCCTATCAGACTGTCGAAAATGGACGAATCAACCCGCGCTCCAGCGCAAGCCGGATATCGCGCCGGCAGATCCAAGGTGTTTTTCTCGACTACCTCGACTGTCTGGCCAACGACATCTTTCCGTTCTGCGCCAGTTGTATCTGCGTGAACAAACGCATCTTCCGGCAAACGACCGGTTTCGACCGCAGCCTGCAGATCGGCGACGATATCGAGATGTGGGTCAGACTCTCGCTCATATCGACCACCTGCTTCAGCCCGGTCGTCAGCGCGCTCTACCATCGCGACGCAGAAAATCGCGCCATGGACTGCGCCGACCGCGAGGACAAGGAAATCCGCTGGATCCGGAAGCTCTTGCACACTTTCCACAGTGCCCGACTCTCCGACAAGCAGACCAAAAACTACCGGCGGCTCATTTCATACCTCGTTTTCCGATGCGGCACGCGTTTCTTCAGACGCGGAGAAAGAGCGCGAGCCCGCCGCCTGCGCGATGAATTTGGCGACATCTTGCTGGCGCGCCACGCGGTCAAACTGCTGGGGCGACGTCTTCAATCCTATGTCCAACACCCTCGTCCGGCGGCAACGGACGAATGAAACCGACCGCCGACCGCGAGGTTTCCATTACGAAGCCCGTTCGATCATGAGAAAAGTCTATGTTTTCTGGACCGGGGACAATGCCATGTCGGAAGCACGGCGGTCTTCGCTCGACAGCATGGCCACCACCGGCTGCGAGGTGGTGCTCGTCGATAGGCACAACCTGCACGACTTCGTTCCGGCGCACCGTATCCACCCCGCCTATCCCTTCCTGAATCTGGCCCACCGCGCCGATTACCTGCGCTGCTATTTCATGAAGCACTTCGGCGGCGGCTACGCCGACCTCAAGCCCATCAGCCATTCTTGGACCGAAGCATTCGACCTCCTCGAATCCGATCCCAACCTGTGGGGCATCGGCTATCGGGAAGTGAATCGCAACGGCGTCGCCAATATCTACGCGTCCAGCAGGCAATTGAACGAAAACCCCTTGCGCCGGCTCTCCACCTATATCCGCTGGCGAGCGATGCGGAGGCGATACAAGGATCTGATCGGCCTGTGCGCCTTTGCCTTCAAACCGGACACCCCGTTTGTCAACGAATGGTGGGACGAGCTGAACCAGCGCCTCGACCGATTGCTGCCGGCCCTCCGGCAAACCCCCGCCCGCCACCCGCGGGAGCGGCCGGGCGAAATCTACGCAGGCGAAGCATCCCGCTATCCGGTTCCGTGGACCTATGTTCTGGGCGATATCTTCCACCCCCTGATTCTGAAATACAGACATCACATGAACTCAAGCCTGCCGCCCCCGGGTTTCAAGAACTACCTATAAACATCGGCATGCGCATCCTGCAAATCCTCCACAACCACAAATTCGGCGGCGCGGAGCAGCATCTGCTGCAGCTCTGCGTCGGCCTGCGCACCGCCGGCCACGAGGTCGAGGTCGCAGCGCCCAAGGGATCATGGGTGGAGCAGCGACTCATTGAACTCGGCTTCAAGGTTCACCATTTCGACTTCCGGGCTCACTACGACCTTCTTTCGCTTTTCCGCCTCATCCGCCTGCTCCAGCAAAAACGCTTCGATCTGGTGCACACCCACCTGGTCCGCGGCGCCGTCTACGGGCGCATCGCCACCTCCCTCACGAACACGCCGCTGGTGTCCACCGTTCACGACCTGACCACCTGGAAGAACTACCCCCGCAAACGCGCCGTGATCGCCGTCTCCGAGGCCGTCAAACGCCATCTGGTGTCGCGCGGCTATTCGACCGCACTGGTTGGGGTGATCTTCCCCGGCGCACGGGACTGCGGTCTGGGGAGCGACGTCGATGCCGTCCGGGCACAATCCCGCGACGAACTCGGGCTCTCGCCGGCCGACACCGCTGTATTCCTGATCGGCCGGGTCGCCGAGGTCAAAGGCCACGACCTCGCCCTCGCAGCCATGCGCACGCTGCATCCCAAATACGGCGACTCGATCAAGCTGTTTTTCGCCGGGCAGGAAACAAGCTGGGGCCGCGAACTCCATGCCCGCGACGGCGGCAAGGAGGCCGTCTGGCTCGGCCGCCGCGACGACATACCGCGCCTGCTCGCCGCCGCCGACATCTGCATCCAGCCCTCGCGCAGCGAAGGTCTGCCGCTGGCGCTGATGGAAGCCGCCTCGGCCGGCAAGGCCATGATCGCCGCGCAGGTGGGCGGCGTGCCCGAAGTGATCGTCACCGGGCAGAATGGCCTGCTGATCCCCCCGAACGATGCGGACGCCCTCGCGAGCGCCATCGACCGGCTGGCCCACGATCCGGCGCTCCGCCAACGCCTGGGCCACGAGGCACGCAAGGCTTTCGACGCAAAGTTTTCCATCGAAAGAATGCTCTCCGCCACGCTGGACGCCTACCAACATTGCATTGAGGCGCAAGCCGCCTGACCCCCGAACCATGCCTCACCGCATCCTCATCGTCCGCAGCTCCGCCATCGGCGACGTGGTGTTCGCCTCGGCCCTGCCGGCGGCGATCCGCCGCACCTATCCGGACGCGCATATCGCCTGGCTGGTCGAACCCGGCATCCACGAACTACTGCTGGCCGACCCGAACATCGACGAAGTCATCACCTGGTCCAAGGCCGAGTGGGTCAAATTGTGGAAGGGCGGCCGCAAGCTCGAACTCGCCCGGCGCGTGCTCCAACTGCGGCGCGAACTCCACGCCCGCCGCTTCGACACCGCCCTCGACCTGCAAGGCCTGATGAAAAGCGGCTTCATCACCTGGCTGTCCGGCGCCACGCGGCGGGTCGGCCTCGGTTCGAAGGAAGGCAGCCAGTTCCTGATGAGCGAGGTCATCCCCCGCGGCGGCGAGGCGGCCCGCATCGGCTCGGAATACCAATACCTCGCCCAGCAGCTCGGCCTCGACGCCGGCGATTTTCTGCCCACCCTCACCGTCACCCCGGCGGCGCGGCAGGCCGTGCGCGACAAGCTCGCGGCCCGCGGCCTCGCGCCCGGCGGCTACGCGGTTTTCGCGCCTTTCACCACCCGTCCGCAAAAGCATTGGTTCGAAGACGCCTGGCAGGCGCTCGCCCCGCAGCTCATCGCCGCCACCGGCCTCGTTCCGGTCATCCTCGGCGGCCCGGCCGATGCCGACGCTGCCGCCCGCATCGCCGCAGCCGACCCGCGCATCGTCAACCTCGCCGGCCAGACCCGCCTGCCCGAAGCCGTCGCCGCGATTGCCGACGCGGCCTTGCTCATCGGCGTCGACACCGGCCTCACCCACATGGGCACCGCCCTGGCCCGGCCGACGGTGGCGATCTTCGGCTCCACCTGCCCCTACACCGACACCGGTCGCGCCACCGGCAGCGTGATCTGGCTGGGCATGGAATGTTCGCCCTGCCGGCGCCGCCCGACCTGCGGCGGCAAGTTCACCTGCCTGCGCGACATCACCCCGGCAATGGTCCTCGAACGCGCCCGGGCGATGCTCGCGGCCGGAGCCGCCGCACCATGAAAATCCTCCACGTCGAAGCCGGCAAGCACCTCTACGGCGGCGCCCGTCAGGTTGTCTACATCGTCGAAGGCCTCGCCGCGCGGGGCGTCGCCAACCTGCTGGCCTGTCCCGCCGGCAGCGAGATGTCCCGCCAGCAACCGGCCGGCGTGCGCGTGCTGCCGATGAAGATGGGCGGCGACGGCGACCTCGGGCTCGCCTTCCGCCTCGCCCGCCTGATCCGCGCCGAACGCCCCGATCTCGTGCATCTCCATAGCCGCCGCGGCGCCGACACCTGGGGCGGCCTGGCGGCCAGGCTCGCCGGCGTGCCCTGCGTGCTGTCGCGGCGCGTGGACAACCCGGAATCGCCACTCGCGGTGGCGCTCAAATACCGCCTTTACGACCACGTCATCACCATCTCGGAAGGCATCCGTCAGGTGCTGCTCGCCGAAGGTCTGGCGCCCCGCAAGGTCAGCTGCGTGCGCAGCGCCGTGGATGCCGCGCCCTATCTCGTGCCGGTGGATGGCGCCGCCTTCCGGGCCGAATTCGGCCTGCGGCCGGACGCACTGGTGGCCGGCGTAGTGGCCCAGCTCATCCCGCGCAAGGGCCACCGCTACCTGCTCGCAGCGCTGCCCGAGCTGCTCCGGCGCCACCCGAAGCTGCAGGTGCTGATCTTCGGCCAAGGTCCGCTCGAAGCCGAACTGCGCGCCGAAGTCGAAGCCGGCGGGCTTTCCGGCGCGGTGCGTTTCACCGGCTTCCGCCACGACCTGCCGCGCTGGCTCGGCGGGCTCGACATGCTGA
>CALMXT010000056.1 GCA_937871125.1 uncultured Zoogloea sp.
GCTGTGTTCCGCCGGCTGCATGAACCTGCCGTTTCGCCGTATGATTCGGCAAGATGCAAGTCCGACGCGGGTTGCCGGCGATCTGACCGTTGCCGCCCGCGAAGCCGCAGCCTTTGAAAACTCTCTCCATGCCTAACACGACCTCTGCCGTTACACCTCCCGTCCCCGACTACCTTCGCGACACTTACACCTGGGCTTACCTCGATCACCGTACCGTTCCCTGGCTGGATCAGCCGGTGGTGGTGTCGGCGATTCTGTGGGGTAACGCGAGTCGCCTGATGAATTCTGCGGTGAGCGAGTTCAGTGCCGGGCAGCGGGTGTTGCAGGCGGCGGCGGTGTATGGGGATTTTTCGCAGCGGTTGGCGCGGCGCCTGGGCGGCGATGGCCAACTTACAGTGCTTGATGTGGCGTCGATCCAGATTGCCAACACGCGGCGCAAGCTGGCGCCGTGGCCGAGCGCTTCGGCCCACGTGGCGGATCTGACCGAGCCGGTGGGCGCGACTTTCGATGCGGTGTGCTGCTTTTTCCTGCTGCACGAGGTGCCGCCCCACGCCCGGCAGCGGATCGTGAGCAACCTGTTGAATGCGGTCGAGCCGGGCGGGAAGATCGTTTTTGTGGATTACCACCGGCCGCGCGGCTGGCATCCGATGCGGCCGATCATGGCGCTGGTGTTCCGCTACCTGGAGCCCTTTGCCAATTCCCTGCTGGCGGATTCCATCGAAACCCTGGTGCCGGAGAGCGCCGATTTTGTGTGGACCAAGAAAACCTTCTTCGGCGGCTTGTACCAGAAGGTGGTCGGCGTCCGGCGCTAAGGCTGCGCTTGCGACAGCTCGGCTGCGGCCCGGCTCAGCCGAGGCGGTCGAGGTGGCGCCCGATGGCCGGGAGGCCTTCGCGGATGGCGGCGGGGCCGGGTGCCAGCAAAATGGCCGACTTGATTTCGACGACGTGTCCTTCCCTCACCGCGGGGAGGGCGTCCCAGCCGGGCCGGCCGGTGACATGGGACGGCTGGAAGTGTTTGCCGCACCAGGATCCGATGATGAGTTCCGGGGCGCGGGGGATGACCAGGGCCGGGTCGGCGAGGATGCGCTGTTTGGCGTTGGGGTGAACCGAGAGTTCGCCGAAGCAGTCGTCTCCGCCGGCGATGCCGATCAGTTCCGATACCCAGCGGATGCCGGTGATCAGCGGTTCGTTCCATTCTTCAAAATAGACTTTCGGCCGATGTCCGAGCCGGGCTGCGCGGGCTTCGCCGTTGGCGCGTTCGGTGGCGATGGTGCGTTCCAGTTCGGCCACCAGCGCCAGGGCGCGGCCTTCGGCGCCAACCAGCCGGCCCACCGTTTCGATCATCGCCAGAATGCCGTCCACGCTGCGGTGGTTGAAGACGTGCACGGCTACGCCGGCTTGGATGAGGTCGCGGGCGATGTCTCCCTGCAAATCCGAGAACGCCAGCACCAGATCGGGTTCGACGGCGAGGATGCGTTCGATCTTCGCACTGCTGAAACCGCTGACCTTGGGCTTTTCCTTGCGTGCCCGCGGCGGGTGGGTGGTGAAGCCGGAGATGCCGGCGATGCGGGCTTCCTCGCCGAGCAGATAGAGCACTTCGACGGTTTCGGTGGATAGGCAGACGATGCGTTGGGGCAGGCGGGCCATGTTTGCCTCAGCGGGGGAAGGGCGCCGGGCAGCCGGATGTGTCGCCGGCCGGATTGCATAGACGCACGTCGGCGAGGAAGGCTTCGGCGGCGGCCTGGGGGCCGCGGCTGTTGGCGCGCAGCGTGTCGGCATCGGCGGCCGGCAGGCGCCAGGTGCGCTGGATCACGTAGAGATAGTCCGGCCCTTCGATGGCTTTGACCACGGCCAGTTCGGCGAAGTTGGTATCGGGCACCTGGGGGCAGATGAGCAGGGTCTGCAGGGTTTCGCCGGATTGTCCGTCGCTCCAGCGCAGGCTTTCGACCGGGCCGGCGGCGACGCCGCAGCGCTTGGCGCGGGCCGTCTGCATGCCTTCGAGGAGGGCGAGCGCCTGCCCGGCGCTCTTGCTGCGCGGCAGCCCTTGCACGGAGACGAGTTGCGTCCATTCGCGGATGTTTTCGCCAAGGGGGACGAAATCGGCGCTCCAGCCTCGACCTTTGCCGGCGTTGCCGCTGGAGGCGGGAACGGTGTCCGGCGGCAGCGGCAGGTTGAGCCAGCGCACGCCGCCGGTTGCTTCCTCGGTGCGGCGTTCGACGGCCAGTTCGCGCAGACGGCGGTAGGGTGGATCGAGCTCGGCTTGAAAATCGGCGGCGTCGCTTTCGGCGACCACCAGGCGCGAGGCGTCGCGCTCATAGCGATACCACACGTCGTATTGGCGGCGGGTGCCGCAGGCTTGCACCGTCCAGCGCTCCAGCGAATGGTGAACGCGGCTCGGACGGGTTTCGATGAGGTCCGGGGCGGCCTGCACGGTGTCGGTGACCCGCACCTCGGTGCAGGCCGGTTTGGCCCGTGCGGCGAGCGCCTGGATGCGTTCGATCACTTTGTCCTGGGAGGCGGCGGTGCGCCATGCGCCGGCAAAGCCGGGCACCTTGCGTCGGTCGGCCGGAACCGCCGCAACCTGGCCGATGGCGGTGACGATCTCGCCGGGCAGCGGGCCGCGGTCGGCTGCCATCGACGGGCCGGACGCCGCCATCAGCAGAAGGACGGACAGTGCGCCCGCTTTCATCGCCGGCTCCGTGCTTCGTCGAGCTGGCCGCACAGGCGCTCGGCGCCGTCGAGGATGCGCGGCGTGTGGCGCT
>CALMXT010000057.1 GCA_937871125.1 uncultured Zoogloea sp.
AATGGACGGTGGCGCGGTTGTCCCACACCGCGACGGTGTCCTTTTCCCAACGCAGACGGGCCTGGAATTCCGGCCGCTGGAAACGGGCAAAAAGAAAGGCCAGCAGCGCATCGCTCTCCTGACGGGGCAAGCCCTTGATGCGGTCGGTGAAGTTGGGGCTCACATAGACCGTCTTCTTGCCGGTCACCGGATGGGTGCGGATCACCGGGTGGACCACCGGCGGATGATCGGCGCGGGCCTTGCGATAAACGGCCTCGCCGTCCGGCAGGCGCTCGAAATACGGCGGCCAGCCGCTGTGCTCGAAACTGTGGATGGCTTCGAGTTCCTCGAGATAGACCCGCAGCGCGGGCGGCAGGGATTCATACACCGCCGTGCCGCTGGCCCACGCCGTATCGCCCCCGCTGAGCGGCGCAACGCGGGAATACAGCACGGTGCCGGTGGGCGGATTGGCCACGAAGGTGATGTCGGTGTGCCACTGGTCGGTGCCGAAACGATTGCCGCCGGCCCTGGATTCCAGCACCTCGATGACATTATGGATTTCGTGGCGCGGGAAAAAGGCCTTGGCTTTGTCCGGATCGCCAAATACTTTGGCGAAGGCGATGTGCTGCTCCGGCGTCAGATTCTGATTACGGAAAAAAAGCACCTGGAATTCGACCAGCGCCTTGCGCAATTCGGCGCGAACGGATTCGGCACCGATGTCGGCGAGGTCGATATCGTGCACCACCGCGCCGATATTGGGCGTGTAGGGTTCGATGACGAGGTGTCGGTAGCCGGGAACGGCGTTTTCAAGCTGGGACATTCTGAAACTCCTGTCGCTAATTGGAAACCGGGTCGGATTGAATCCGGATGGGCAAACTATAATTAGCGAAGGACTCGGAACGAACCAATTTTCCCTGTTTAGCTTATTCCGGAGATTTGAATAAGCTTTGGAAAAATACGCTGCAGACAAATCGACCGACGCAGCAAAAACAGAAAGCCCCGTCGTGCGATTGGCGGGGCTTTCTATTTTTTGTAATTGGAACGGATTTCAAGGTGGGCGTTTCACTCCACGGTGCCCAGCATCACTTCGGTGGACTTGAACGCCGCCAATACGTCGGCGCCCACCTCCAGAGAATGCTCCCGCAGCGAGCGGGTCGAGATGGCTGCGCTCAGCTTGCCGGCCGGCGTGTCGACACGGATTTCCGACAGCACCGGGCCAAGGAGAATCTCGCTCACCCGACCGCGCAACTGATTGCGCGGATTGAGCGCCTCGACGGTCATCAGACGCTTGAGCACGCGGCTTTCGAGCGCCGCGAAAGGCGCCTCGCCGTGCTCCCGCGGACGCGGCAGCAGAACGCCCTCGTCGAGGGTGATGCGCCCCTCTTCGACCAGCAGGATGCGGTCGGCCAGCGCCACCGCCTCGGAGACGTCGTGGGTGACCAACACGGCGGTAAAGCCATGCTGGCGCCAGATGCGCTCGATCAGCCGCTGCATTTCGATCCGCGTCAGCGCGTCCAGCGCCCCCAGCGGCTCGTCGAGCAGCAGCAGGCGCGGGCGATGGATCAGCGCCCGGGCCAGGGCGACCCGCTGACGCTGACCGCCCGACAGACGGCTCGGCCATTCGTCGGCGCGGTCGGCGAGCCCGACCTGGGCCAGCGCCTCCTGTGCCCGACTGCGCACGTCCCGGCGCTGCCCGGCCAAGCCGAGGGCGACATTCTGGATCACCGTCCGCCAGGGCAGGAGCCGCGAATCCTGAAACATCATGCGCACCCCGTCGCCCAGCGCCTCGCGATCCTTGCCGTCGAAGCGGATGGTGCCGGCCGACTGGGTGTCGAGCCCGGCCAACTGGCGCAGCAGCGTGCTCTTGCCGCACCCGCTGCGACCGACGATGGCCACGAACTGACCCGCCTCGATGTTGAGATCGAGCCCGTGCAGAACCCGGCGCCCGCCGAACTGTTTGACGAGGCCACGGATTTCCACCTCCAGGCCGCGGGTGTGCGCGTGGGCCGCCTCGAGGCGCGCCAGTTCGATCCGATCGATTTGCATTTTTCTTCCTTCAGCTTGCCGCGTAGGCGGTGTTCCACTTCAGCCAGCGACGCTCCAACAGACGGGCGGCGGAATCGGCCAGCTTGCCGAGCAGCGCATAGAGCAGGATGCCGACCAGCACCACATCGGTCTGCAGGAACTCCCGCGCGTTCATCGTCATATAGCCGATGCCGGCCTGGGCCGAGATGGTTTCGGCGACGATCAGGATGACCCACATGAAACCGAGGGCGTAGCGCACCCCGACCAGAATCGACGCCAATGCGCCGGGCAGGATGATTTCGCGATACAGCGCCCAGCCCGACAGGCCGTAGCTGCGGCCCATTTCAATCAGCGCCGGATCGACCGAACGGATGCCGTGAAAAGTATTGATGTAAAGGGCAAAGAAGACGCCGAAGGCAATCAGGAACAGCTTGGCGGTTTCGTCGATCCCGAACCACAGGATGACCAGCGGAATCAGCGCCAGCGGCGGAATGTTGCGGATCATCTGCAGCGTGGTGTCGAGGGCGATTTCAGCCGGGCGGAAAGTGCCGGTCAAGAGCCCCAGAAGGAGCCCCAGCCCGCCGCCTATCGCAAAGCCGATAAAGGCACGGGCGGCGCTGACCTTCACGTGGGTCCACAATTCGCCGCTCGCCGCAAGGCTCCAGGCCGCCCGGAGAACCGCCAAGGGCTCCGGCAGGATGCGGCTCGACAGCCAGCCGAAACGGGCCGAAAACTCCCACAACAAAAGAATGAAGATGGGCAGCAACCACGGCAGCACGCCCGTCAGACCTTTTTTGAACGCGTGGCTCACGGTGGACATGATTCTTCGTTTCCGCGGGGATTCAATTACAGCTTGGCGATCGACACTTCGGTCGACTTCACCAGCGCCACCACTTCCGTTCCGATTTTCAGTTGCAGGTCTTTGACCGAACGAGTGGTGATGACCGAGGTGACGACGCCGTGGGGCGTTTCCACGTCGACTTCGGAAACCACCGGACCTTCGATGATTTCCTTGATGCGTCCTCGAAACTGGTTACGGGTATTGATCGATTGAATGGACAC